>DASXVO010000007.1 GCA_036504215.1 Vicinamibacterales bacterium
TCTTCCAGGTGGCCCCGCACGCGCACCGCACATCGACTTCCTTGTACTTCGGGTGGATACCTTCCTTCACGTCGAGCTCCTTGAGAGTAGTCCGAACCACAAATTGTAGCACACCTCGCCCGACTTCCGCTCAATCGCCACCTTCAGCACCGCACCCGCAGCACCACCAGCACCCGTGGCACCCTCAGCACCGCACCCGCAGCACCACCAGCACCCCTGGCACCTTCAGCACCCTCATCTGCCCGTCCTACGGAATGACCGTCCTCCGGTCCCATCGGTGGTGCCGGAGAGCAGCCATGACGCCCGGCGCGAGCCGGACGCCGTCGCTCGCGGCCAGGTTCTTCTCCACGTTGGCGACCCGCCGCATCCCGGGAATCGTCGTCGTCACCGCGGGGTGCTCGAGGATGAAGCGCAGCGCCAGCTCGGGCATGGTCATGCCGGCCGGCACCAGCGGGTGCAGTCGATCCACTCGTGCGATCGTGTCGCGCAGGTTGTCGCCGCGAAAGTAGAGCGCCCGCCAGTCGCCTTCGGGGAAGTGCACGTCGGGCGTGAGCGTGCCGGTCAGGCTGCCCTCGTCGAACGGCACCCGTGCGATCACGGCGATCTTCAGTTCCTCGCACACCGGGAACAATTCGTCCTCTGGATTCTGGTCGAAGATGTTGTAGACGACCTGCACGCAGTCCACCAGGCCCGTCCGCAGCGCCCGGATGACGTTGGACGGTTCCCACCGGTTGATGCTGATGCCGAAGGCCTTGATGAGCCCCTCACGCTTCAGGTCGTCCACGGCGCGCTGCCAGCGTTCATCCTCCGCCCACGCGTCGCTCCAGACGTGCACCTGCTGGAGATCGACGCTGTCCATGCCTAGGTTCTCGAGGCTCTTCTGCGTGTACTCGCGCAGGTGATCCGGTGGGAACACGTCCTCGAGTCTGTACTCGGCGCGTGCGGGCCAGCGGCCATTCTTCGGCGGGATCTTCGTGGCAACGTAGACGCGATCACCGCGGTGGCCCGAGAGCAACTGCCGGAGGAGTCGCTCGCTGTGGCCCGAGCCGTACGCCCAGGCGGTGTCGAAGAAGTTGCAGCCGAGCGTCAGCGCGCGCTCCATCGCCTGGAGCGACTCGGCATCTGACGACCCGCTCCAGCCGGCCATGCCCCAGGTGCCGTAGCCAATTTCGGCGAGTGGCCAGCCCGTGCGAGGGAAGGTGCGATTGCGCATTGATGCTCCTGCCGCCCCGCGGGCACGGCTTGCCTCGCCGAAGCCACTGGGCGAAGGCGGGAGGCCTGCGGCCACTGTGTCACCGCGTCAGCCCGCGGCCGGCTGTCGGGATCGACTGGCCACGATTCACCGGCAACTACTCACCGGTCTTGATCCACTCAGAGATCTGGCGCCACAACTCGTCGAGCCCGTCGCCCTTCAACGCCGAGACGGGCAGCACGGCGGAACCGAACGCCTGCTCGCTCTCGCGCTTCAGCCCGGACCTGTCGGACTGCGAGAGCTTGTCGACCTTCGTCGCGACGATCAGGAACGGAACGCCGATGGCCTGGAGCCAGTGGCAGGCCTCGATGTCGCTGGCCATCCCTGGATGTCTGGCGTCGATGGCGAGAACGACGGCGCCGAGCGGCCCTCGCCGCCCACGTGGCACGGGCTGCACGAGTGGCACGGGCTGCACGAGTGGCACGGGCGTCCCGAGTGGCACGGGCTGCTCGAGTGGCACGGGCGTCCCGCCCGTGTTCCGGACAGACGAGACGCCCGTCCCACTCTCCATTCGGCTCTCGAAGTACTGCGACGTCAGGCTCGCAAACTCCGCCCGCGCCTTCTCGCCGCCGCCCGCGTGGCCGTAGCCCGGCAGGTCCATGAGGTAGAACGCGCTTCCACTCGCCGGCGCGATGCGGTACACGTTCACCAGCCGCGTCTTACCCGGAGTCGAACTGGTGCGCGCGATGTCCTTGTGGACGAGCGTGTTGATGAGCGTGGACTTGCCGACGTTCGACCGTCCGACCATGGCAATCTCGGGACGACCATCGGTGGGGAAGTCGCGACGCGAAGCCGCGCTGATGACGAACTCGGCCGATGTGATTCTAGATGCCATTCGATGAGGGCTGAAACAGCTCAGGGGCTGCGACTCCATCGAGAACCGCAACCCCTGACCCTTGAATCCTGAATCCTCGCTCCTGAATCCTGGCTCCTGGATTCAGGCTCCTGTTCTAGTGCGTCCTCGCGTCGTCCACGTCGACGGCCGCGGCAACCTCGGGCGGCGCTGCCGTGATCGGGGCGGGCAACGGTTCGGCCATCGCGACCTTCAGCACGTCGTCCATCGTTTCGACCATGTAGACGTTCAGCACGTCGAGCACGGGCTTCGGGATGTCGGCGAGGTCCTTCTCGTTCTCCTTCGGGAGCACGATGTTCTTGAGGCCGGCGCGGTGCGCGGCAAGCACCTTCTCCTTCACGCCGCCGATGGGCAACACCTTCCCGCGGAGCGTGATCTCGCCGGTCATCGCGACGTCCTTGCGCGTCGGAACGCGCGTCAGCGCGGAGATCAGTGCGGTGGCCATCGTGATGCCGGCCGACGGGCCGTCCTTCGGGATGGCGCCCTCCGGGACGTGGATGTGCATGTCCTGGCGGCGGTTGAAGTCCTTTGGGATGCCCAGTGCTTCAGCCCTCGACCGGACGTAGGTCATGGCCGCCTGTGCCGACTCCTGCATCACGTCGCCGAGCTTGCCGGTGAGCGTCAGGTGCCCCTTGCCCGGCATCAGCGTCGCCTCGGTCACGAGGATTTCGCCGCCGACCTCGGTCCACGCCAGCCCGGTGGCGATGCCGACTTCGTTCTTCTCCTCGGCCATCGTCGGACGGAAGCGCGGCACGCCCAGGTGGTGCGTCACCCGCTCGGGGGTGATTTCCTCGCTGTAGGCCTTGCTGTCGATGACGACGCGGCGCGCGATCTTCCGGCAGATCGAGGAGATCTCGCGTTCGAGGTTGCGCACGCCCGCTTCACGCGTATACCGCTGGATGATCGTCGCCAGCGCGTCGTCGGTGAAGGTGACGTTCTCCTTCGTCAGGCCGGTCCCGTTCACCGACTTCGGCACGAGGAAGCGTTTGGCGATCTCGGTCTTCTCCTGCTCCGTGTAGCCGGGCAGTTGCAGGACCTCCATGCGGTCGCGCAGGGCCTGCGGCACCGTGTGCAGGACGTTGGCCGTGCAGATGAACATCACGTGCGAGAGGTCGTACTCGACGTCGAGGTAGTGGTCGAGGAACATGTGGTTCTGTTCCGGGTCCAGCACTTCGAGCAGCGCCGCCGACGGGTCGCCGCGGAAGTCCATCGACATCTTGTCCACTTCGTCCAGCAGGAACACCGGATTCATGCTGCCGGCCTTCTTCATCATCTGGATGATCTGGCCGGGGAAGGCGCCGATGTAGGTTCGGCGGTGACCACGGACCTCTGCCTCGTCACGTACCCCGCCGAGCGACAGGCGGACGAACTTCCGGTTCATCGCCCGGGCGATCGACTTGGCCAGCGACGTCTTGCCAACTCCGGGAGGCCCGGAGAAGGTGAGGATCGTCGCCTTGGGTTTCTTCACCAGCACGCGCACGGCAAGGAATTCGAGGATCCGTTCCTTGATCTTGTCGAGGCCGTAGTGGTCCTCGTGGAGGATCTCCTCGGCGCGCTTGAGGTCGCGGCTCTCCTTGGTCTTCTTGTGCCACGGCACCGCGATCAGCCAGTCGAGGTAGTTGCGCGAGACCGTCGCCTCGGCGGACATCGGAGGCATCGACTCGAGCCGCTTCAGTTCCTGGTTCGCCTTCTCCTCGACATCCTTCGGCATCTTCGACTGTTCGATCTTCTTCTTCAGTTCGTCGATCTCGTTCCCCTTCTCGTCCTTGCGGCCCAGTTCCTTCTGGATCGCCTTCATCTTCTCGTTGAGGTAGTACTCTTTCTGCGCCTTCTCCATCTGCTTCTTGACGCGAGACTGGATGCGGCGGTCCACCTGGAGTTTGTCCACCTCGGCCTCGAGGATCCCGGCAATCCGGTTCAGCCGCTCGAGCGGCGAGATGATCTCGAGGAGGTTCTGCTTCTCGTCCACCGAGACGAGCAGGTGCGAGGCGATCGTGTCGGCGAGCTTGCCCGGGTCGTCCACGCGCACGGCGGCGATCATCGCGTCGTAGTGCAGGTTGTTCGACAGCTTCACGTACTGCTCGAACAACGCCACGACACGGCTCATGGCGCTCTCGACGTCTCCGGCGCTCTCCTTCAGCCTGGCCACCACCTTCACGACGACGCGGTAGAAGCCCTTGTCTTCCTTCCACTCGACGGCCCGGGCGCGGTCCACGCCTTCCACGAGCACCTTCACGTTCCCGTCGGGCAGCTTCAGGCTCTGCACGATATTGGCGACGCAGCCCATCGTGAAGATGTCCTGAGGCGCCGGGTCGTCGATCGCCGCATCGTGCTGCGCGGCGAGGAAGATCCGCTTGTCCTTGAGCAGCGCGTGCTCGAGGGCACGGGTGGACGCCGGGCGTCCGATGACGAACGGCATCATCATGTGCGGGAACACCACGACGTCGCGGAGCGGGACGATCGGGAGAGTTTCGTAGACTTCCATTATTCCAACACCAACATGGACAGAGGCGAGGGTCGAGGGTCCGGGCCTGCAGATAGGACGCGACGTCCTTGATCCCGGATCCCAGATCCCGGAGTCCTAGCCCGCCTTCTCAATCAATGTAATCGGCTGTTCCTTCGATTCGACCACCTCACGCGTGATGACGCACTCCCGGATCTTCTTCTGCGTCGGGAGGTTGTACATCAGTTCCAGCATGAGGTCTTCGATGATCATCCGCAGGCCGCGCGCCCCGATTCTGCGCTGGAGCGCCGCCTCGGCGATGGCCTCGAGCGAGTCGTCGGTGAACCGCAGCTTGACGTTCTCGTACTCGAAGAGCTTCTGGTACTGGCGGGTGATGGCGTTGCGCGGCTGCGTGAGGATTTGCACCAGCGCCGCCTTATCGAGCTCGTGAAGGGTGCCGACCACCGGGAGCCGACCCACGAACTCGGGGATGAGACCGTACTTGATCAGATCCTCGGGCTCGACCTGCTCCAGCGTGGTACCGATGTCGCGCGTGTTGATCGGCTTGACGTCGGCCTTGAAGCCGAGCGCCTTGTTGCCCCTGCGCCGCTGGATGATCTTGTCGAGGCCGACGAACGCGCCGCCGCAGATGAACAGGATGTTCGTCGTGTCGATCTGGAAGAACTCCTGGTGCGGGTGCTTGCGGCCGCCCTGCGGCGGGACGTTGGCGACCGTGCCTTCCAGGATCTTCAGCAAGGCCTGCTGGACGCCCTCGCCCGAGACGTCGCGGGTGATCGACGGGTTCTCGTCCTTCCGGCAGATCTTGTCCACCTCGTCGATGTAGATGATCCCCTGCTGGCACTTCTCGATATCGCCGTTGGCGGCCTGCAGCAGCTTGAGGATGATGTTCTCGACGTCCTCGCCGACGTACCCGGCCTCGGTGAGCGTCGTCGCGTCCACGATGGTGAACGGAACCGAGAGGAGCTTGGCGAGCGTCTGCGCGAGCAGCGTCTTGCCGGTCCCCGTCGGGCCGATCAGCATGATGTTCGACTTGGTCAGCTCGACGTCGTTCCGATTGCGCGCCTGCTTCTGGATCTCAATCCGCTTGTAGTGGTTGTAGACGGCGACCGCGAGCTTCTTCTTCGTCCGTTCCTGTCCGATGACGTACTCGTCGAGGAACTTCTTGATTTCCTGCGGCACCGGCAGCTGCGAGCGGGTGCCCCGGTTCTCGAACCGATTGTCGTCAGCGATGATGTCGTTGCAGACCTCGACGCACTCATCGCAGATGAACACCGTGGGCCCGGCAATCAGCTTTCGGACGTCGTTCTGATCCTTGTTGCAGAACGAGCAACGCAGGACCTCGGATTCGCCGTTCTTCTTGACCATAATGGGGTGACCTGACGGGCCGCCGGACGCGCCGGACTCGAACTCAGGCGCGCTGCCGGATGACCTCGTCAATGATACCGTATTCCTTCCCCTGCTCCGCCGACATGATGTAGTCGCGGTCGGTGTCGCCCTGGATGCGCTTGATGTCCTGTCCGGTGTGTTGCACGAGAATCTCGTTCAGCCGCTCGCGCATCCGCAGGATTTCCCTCGCCGCGATGTCGATGTCGGTCGCCTGGCCCGCCAGCCCCGACATCAGCGGCTGGTGAATCACGATGCGCGAGTTGGGCAGCGAGAACCGCTTGCCCTTCGCGCCGCCGGCGAGCAGCACCGCCGCCATCGATGCTGCCTGTCCGAGACAGTACGTCTGCACGTCGGGCCGGATGAACTGCATCGTGTCGTAGATCGCCAGCCCAGCCGTAATCGACCCACCGGGGCTGTTGATGTAGAGCAGGATGTCCTTCTCCGGGTCCTCGGATTCCAGGAACAGCATCTGCGCGATGACCAGGTTCGCCACCGTGTCGTCGATCGGCGTGCCGATGAAGATGATGCTGTCCTTGAGGAGGCGCGAGAAGATGTCGTAGGCCCGCTCGCCGCGACTGGTCTGTTCGACCACCATCGGCACCAACTGCATATAGGGGACACTTTTCTCTGATGACATAGGCTCCGATCCACCGGGCCGTCGAGCGCACCAACCGCCGGGGCGACTGGTGCTCACGCGAACGACCGCGTCACGCGCGATCAGCTGTGGAGTGGGACAGGCTGGCAGTGATTAGTCTCCTGCGATTGTAGCACGCGACAGGAGGAAATCCACGCTGCGTTCCCGCCGCAATCCGGTCCGCAATCGCCCCAGTTCGCCGTCCTTCTCGAGTTGAGCGCGCACCGCCGCGGGCGTCCGTCCGGACCGCTCCGCGAAGCCCTCGACCTCGCGACCCAGTTCGTCGTCGGTCACCGCGATCTGCTCGCGCCGCGCCACCTCGTCGAGCACCAGCATCGCGCGCACGGCCTCTTCGGCCGACTCGCGCTGCTCCTTCCTGAACGCTTCCCAGTCGATGCCCGCCTTCCGCGGGTCGATCCCCTCGTCGAAGAGGTGACGGATGAAGTCCTGCGTCCGCCGATCGAGGTCGCGCTCCACCAGGACGTCGGGGACCGGCACCGTGACCCGTGCGGCAATCGCCTTCAGCAGGTCGCTCCGGAGCTTGCGGTCCGCTTCGCGCTTCATCTCGCGCACCAGCCCCTCGCGCACCTTCTCGCGCAGCGCATCCAGCGTGTCCGCGTCGCTCACTTCCTTCGCGAGGTCGTCATCGAGCGGCGGCACCACGCGGCGCCGGACCGCGCGGACCTTCACCGAGTATTCGACATCCTTCGACTTCAGTTCCTCGATCGCGTAGTCGGCCGGGTAGTGGACCCGGAAGGTCTTCTCGTCGCCGCCCTTCAGCCCCGTCAACTCGTCGTCGAACCCGGGAGGATTGACCGTTGCTCCCAGCTCGACCGACACGTTCTCGTGCTTCTCGGTCGGGCCGGGCGTGCCGTCCGCCTCGAATGCGCGCCGTTCGAGATCCACCGCCGCCGTGTCACCGGGTTCGAGACCGCGGTCCTCGATCGGCTCGAAGCGCGCGGCCCGCTGACGAAGCCGGTCGAGTGCCTGATCGACGGCGTCAGCCTCGACCGTCTCCGGATACCGGCGCAACTGAATCGTGCCGTACTCTCCGGGATCCACCGGCGGCACCGTCTCGAACGAGGCCGTGAACCTGAGCGGCTGGCCCTCCTTCACGTCCACGTCGCGCACGTCCGGGGTCGCAATCGGCTCGATGGTCCGCTCGCGCAGCGCCTCGTCCACCGCCCGCGGCACCAGTTCGTGCGCCACCTCGTGGAGAATCTCGTCGCGAAAGCGCTGCTTGACCACCCCCGCGGGGGTCTTGCCGGGCCGGAAGCCCGGAACTCTCGCGGTACGCCCGATGTTCCGCGTCACGCGGGCAATCTCGGCGTCAACCTCTTCGCTCGGGATTTCAATGATCAGGTTCTTCTTCGTTTCGGAAACGTCGACAAAATCACTCTTCATGGAGAATATCGGCATTCTGGGAGGCGCGCTTCAGCGGAGACGCCCGTTTCGGGCGGCCAACCTTGCCATCCGCGCCATGGTCGGGGCGGGGACAGTGGCCTCAACCTTCCAATTCTGGCACACCGCGACGCGGGAAGTCACGGCGGAGCTCCTCCCGGCGATGCTCCAACTCGCGTCGCGCCCTCCCTTCGACTTCGCTCAGGGCGCCTGGCATTCATACCGCTGTCACCGCTGATGCCATAAGTGAAACGAATGAATGACTAGAAATATTCTAATTGGACTTATGGGTTGGCCGCCGCTACGCTCTCCATCGATGCCGCCCGAGTTCCAGCCCCTGCTCGCCGGATGCTGCCGGTTGCAATCATCGGCGTCCTGTGTCGTCCGGTTGAAACCGGGTGAGGGTCCAGACAACCGGCACGACGGGGGGGCCATCACCTGAGCAGGGCGATGGCCTTTTCAGTTCTACGCGAAGGGGGATAGGCGGGAAGGCGGCAGGGCGGGTCGAGTCTTCGCAGCAGGATGTCGACTGGAGACGAAGACCGAGCGAAAGCGTGAGGGCGATGCGAATGACGGGTGCGCAGGCGTTGTGGGCGGCGTTGGCTCGCCAGGGCGTGTCGACGGTGTTCGGCTATCCGGGCGGCGCGATCCTGCCCGCCTACGACGCGATGATCGATTTTCCGATCCGGCACGTCCTGGCGCGTCATGAACAAGGTGCCGCGCACATGGCCGATGGGTACGCCCGCGCGACGGGGCGTCCGGGCGTCGTCGTCGCGACATCAGGTCCGGGCGCGACCAACCTGGTGACCGGTATTGCCACCGCGATGCTCGACTCGTCGCCCGTCGTCTGCGTGACAGGGCAGGTGGGGAGCGGATCGATCGGCTTCGACGCGTTCCAGGAGACCGACATCACCGGCGTGACGCTGCCGGTGACGAAGCACAACTACCTCGTGACACGCGCCGGCGACATTGCAGGCGTGATCGGCGAGGCGTTCCAG
Source organism: Vicinamibacterales bacterium (assembly GCA_036504215.1). Classification (NCBI taxonomy): domain Bacteria; kingdom Pseudomonadati; phylum Acidobacteriota; class Vicinamibacteria; order Vicinamibacterales; species Vicinamibacterales bacterium. The sequence continues at coordinate 8,989 of DASXVO010000007.1, forward strand.
TTGGCAACGAGCGGTCGTCCGGGGCCGGTGCTCGTGGACATCACCAAGGATGCGCAGCAAGGGGCCGGTGATTCGACGGCTGAGGCGAGGTTGCCGGTGGTCCACCGCCGCCCCGACCTGTCGCCCACACCCGAGGCGTTGGACGAAGCGATCGCACTCATCCGCCGGGCGCGCAGGCCGGTCGTGCTGGCCGGCCACGGGGTCCTGCTGTCGGAGGCGAGCGACGTGCTGGCGAGATTCGTGGATCGCGCACAACTGCCTGTCGCCATGACGTTGCTCGGGATTGGAGGCTTCCCGGCCTCGCATCCGCTCAATCTGGGCATGATGGGCATGCACGGTGAGGCCTGGGTCAACGAGTCGATCCAGCGGGCCGACCTCCTGTTGGCATTCGGGATGCGCTTCGACGATCGTGCGACCGGCCACCTCTCCGGGTTTGCCCCGAAGGCACGCAAGATCCACGTCGATATCGACCCGAGCGAGATCGACAAGAACGTCCGGGTGGATCTGCCGCTCGTCGGCGATTTGCGCGAGGTGCTGGAGGCGCTCCTGCCGTCTCTGCCCCGCGGCAACCGCGCCGCGTGGCTCGCGGAGATTCGGGCACTGAGAGGCGATGCGGCGGTCCGCGACATCCAGCAACTGCCGGACAACGGCCACCTGCATGCCGCCCACGTCATCAACGATTTGTGGCGGGTGACGGACGGCCGCGCCCTCATCGTCAGCGACGTCGGGCAGCACCAGATGTGGGAGGCCCAGTACTACCGGCACGAGCGTCCGCGATCGCTCATCACGTCCGGTGGCCTCGGCACGATGGGCTTCGCCCTGCCGGCCGCGATTGGAGCGAAGATCGCGCGGCCCGAGGAGGACGTGTGGGTGGTCGTCGGTGACGGCGGCTTCCAGATGACGATGCAGGAACTCGGGACGGTCATCCAGGAGGAGATCAAGCTCAACATCGCCATCGTCAACAACGGGTACCTGGGGATGGTGCGCCAGTGGCAGGAGTTCTTCTACGAACGCCGCTACGCCGCGACACCGTTGGTGAATCCGGACTTCGTGCGACTGGCCGGCGCCTACGGACTGCCCGGGCGGACGGTTCGCGTGCGAGCCGAGGTGGCGCCCGCCGTGCGTGCGGCCCGAGAGTCACCGCAGACGTTCGTGATCGACTTTCGCGTCGAGCAGGAGGACTGCGTGTATCCGATGGTCCCGGCTGGTGCGGATCTCGGCGCGATGATGCGGCGGCCGGTGGCTCCCTCATGACGGGGAGGTGATCCATTGCCGCCTCGTCGCCTTCGATGATCGCGTCATGGGTCGTGCGGCCGGTGGCCGCCTGGAGAAGGGCATGTTGCACACCTTCGTGGTCCGCGTCGACAACGAGCCTGGGGTTCTCAATCGCGTGTCGTCGCTGTTCCGGCGGCGGGCGTTCAACATCGAGTCGTTGACCGTCGGTCACACCGAGGCCCCAGGCGTCTCACGCATGACCATCGTCGTCGAGACGGACGAGAGCGGAGCCAGGCGGCTCGAAGCCAACCTCTACAAGCTCGTGAACGTGCTGACGGTCACCAACGTCACCGCCACGGCGCTCGTCTGCCGCGACCTCGCGATGATCAAGGTGGCGGCCGACGCGTCGCTCCGCTCGCAGGTGATGCACCTGGCCGAGGTGTTCAGAGCGCGGGTCGTGGACGTCACGCCCAGTTCGTTGGTCATCGAAACGACTGGCACCGAGGACAAGATCGACGGCCTGCTCGAGGTGCTGCGTCCATACGGTGTCATCGAAATGGTCCGGACCGGACGCGTGGCGATGGAGCGGGGAACCACGGCGACCGGGGCAGATGTCGAAGAGGAACTCGTGCGCGCACACCGAACTGGCGAAGGCTACGCCTGCGCCTCGTAGGGTGAGCGATCGCCGGCGAACGGGATGAGAGGAAGGAGCATCATGACGAACGTCCACTACGACTCGTCTGCGGACCTCGCGATCATCCGATCGCGGGAAGTGGCGATCATCGGATACGGGTCGCAGGGCCATGCGCACGCGCTGAATCTGCGGGACAGCGGCGTCCCGGTTCGCGTCGGGTTGGCCGCGGCGAGCCGATCGCGGGCGCGGGCCGAAGCCTGCGGACTGCGAGTCCTCACGGTCGATGCTGCGACCCGTGAGGCGGACCTCGTCATGGTGCTGGCGCCGGACACGGCGCAGGCGACGCTCTGGCAACGGGAGATCGCTCCCAACCTCCACTCCGGGGCGATGCTGATGTTCGCGCATGGCTTCAACATCCGCTTCGGCACCATCATGCCGCCGCCGGACATCGACGTGGCGATGGTCGCTCCGAAATCGCCGGGTCATCGCGTCCGGGAGCTGTACGTCGAAGGGGCGGGGACGCCGGCGCTGTTCGCCGTGCAGCAGGACGCGACGGGCCAGGCGCGCGCACTCACGCTGGCGTACGCCCGAGCGATCGGGGCAACCCGGGCCGGGGTCATCGAGACGACATTCGCCGAGGAGACCGAAACCGACCTGTTCGGCGAGCAGGCCGTCCTGTGCGGAGGCGTCAGCGCGCTGGTGAAGGCGGGCTTCGAGACGCTGGTCGAGGCGGGTTATCAGCCCGAGATCGCGTACTTCGAATGCATGCACGAGCTGAAGCTGATCGTCGACCTGATGTACCGGGGCGGCCTGAACTTCATGCGCTACTCGGTGAGCGACACCGCCGAGCACGGCGACTATACCGGCGGGCCGCGCCTCGTGACCGCAGAGACGCGCTCCGAGATGCGCGCGATGCTGGAGGAGATCCGAAACGGGAGTTACGCTCGAGGGTGGATCGAAGAGGATCGGAAGGGCAGGCCGTGGTTCACCGCCGAGCGCGAGCGCGAGCGCACACACCAGATTGAGGAGGTCGGCAGCCGCCTGCGCGCGATGATGCCGTTCCTCGAGCCCGTGCCCGACGCGAGATGAAGAGCACCCGCCTCGGGCGCCTGGCGGCTACGGCGTGGCAGCCTTCGCCGGGAGCCCGCTGGCTTGCCAGCCGTGGCCCGAGTGTGGGTCGATCGGACGACTCGAGCGAAGGCTGGTGGGCGAGGCGGGAGTCGAACCCGCACGTCCTTTCGGACACAAGATCCTAAGTCTTGCGCGGATGCCAGTTTCGCCACTCGCCCGTGCCCGATAGGCTAGCACGGGCACGTGGTTCGAGCCTACATCCCGTCGACGATTCGGCAGAGCCGATCGCCCTTCGGAGCGTCGATCAGCTTCAGCCTGCCGCACTCCGCCCGCGCCAGGTCGCGCTCGCCGCTCGCCGCATAGGCAACGCCGAGGCCGAAGTGGGCCTTCACGAGGTTGGGTGCCAGCGCGAGGGCCCGCTTCAAGGCCGCGACGGCGGAGGTGTAGTCCTTCAGATCGAAGTAGGCGACGCCCAGGCTCGCCGGCACATCGGGGTCGGTGGGCACGAGCCGCTCCGCCCGCGCGAAGGCGTCCACCGCCTCATCGTACCGCCCCAATGCGACACAGGCGATGCCGAGGTTCTTCAGCGCGCCGACGTGGGCCTGGTTCAGCCGCAACGTGGCCTGGTAGGCGGCGTATTCGTCTTCGTAGCGCCCGAGCCGCCCGTAGACGTTGCCCAGGTTGAACTGCGACTCGGCGTCCCCGGGCCTGGTCCTCACCACCTCCCGGAACTCCAACGCGGCATCTGCGAGACGGGCCGCATCGACCAACTCGACGGCCAGTTCGTGGTGGAACCGTGCATTGTGCGGTTGGGCTTCCGACGCCTTCCGCCAGGCTGCGAGGGCGAGTTCGCGGTGTCCGTCCTCGCGGTGGCAGGCGGCGAGGGCCGCCCAGGCGTCGCCATCCACCGGATCGAGTGCGACGGCCCGGATGAACACGTCGCGCGCGTCCTGATGGCGTCCTTCGAGGGCCGCACGCAGACCCTGCTGGAACAACCGCTGATGCTCGGTGGGATCGGTGCGGATGGACGCTCCGGACCACTCTGGGAGCGTCAGCGGGCCGACCGACGACATCCTCGCCAGACGCTCCGAGGCGACGAGGAAACAGAAGGCGTCGTGCTCGACCTCGCGGGTTGCCAGGACGCCGACGAGCCTTCCTTCCGTATCCACCACCGGGCTTCCGCCAGCCGCGCCATCGAGCGAACCGGTCACCCGGTGAACGGGGCCGATGCCGGGAAGGTCGACGACGGCCTGGACGACGACTTCACGTGGAGGCGCCTCGAGATCGAGCGCCGCAAGACGGCCATCCGCCCGACCGTTGCGCGTCGCCCGCGGTGAGAGCGCCGGGGGGGCACCGTCGGGCAGATCGACCGCCACGAGGATGAGTCCGGCGCGCGGGTCTTCGGCGAGCACTGCCGTGACACGCTGCTCGCGTCCGGCGTAGAGCACGGACGCCTGGCGCGCGCCTCGGAGCAGCCGCGCGGGCACCAGCAGCCGTCCGATGTCCGTGAAGACCCCGATGCCGGACGCGACGCGGTTGCCGACACCGTCCAGTGCGAAGACGCGGACGACGGACGATCGCGCACGCTCGACGCGGGGCTGGGCCGTCAGTGGTGCCGTCAGCCCGAGCGACAGGATGGAGCATCCGAACGCGACGAGGCGGCGCCGAACGCCATGTGCGGATCCCGATCGCGGTGCGGGAATGGAGATCACGGGTACACCCCTCTCATCGAGGTGGAAGCCTTCGGGCTGTTGTCCGGTGGCGCAAGCCGCTGGGCTTGCAGTGCTGGCTGTCGGGCGAGTCGGAGAGGGGGCGAATGGCCCAAGGATAGGGATGCGCGCGCCGTGCGTCAAGCACAGCAGGAGCGAATTGATACCGACTTCGGATCCCGTTTATGACAGCGGCGGGTGCGAGAGGCTAGACGCGTCGGAACTTGCGGGCGACGCGTGCCAGCACGCGGTTCAGCAGCCATTCGGGAGTGTAGCGGGCCAACTGCACGAGCGCGCGGTTTCGAAAGCCGTTCACATGGACGATGTCCCCGCGCATGACCGCGTCGAAGGCCTGCCGAGCCACCGTGTCGGCATCCATCCACATCCAGGGCGGCAACTGTTTCACCTGCGGCCGCATGCCGTTGACGTCGTGGAATTCGCTGTACGTGAAGCCCGGGCAGAGCGCGGTGACATGGATGTCGTACGGGAGGAGTTCGAGCGCGAGCGACTGCGAGAACTTGACGACGAGCGCCTTCACCGCACCGTAGAGCGTGTGGCCGGCGGATCCGGGCACGAGGCCCGCGACCGACCCCACGTTGATGATCCACCCGCGCCGGCGCGACACCATTCCTGGCGCGAACCGATGACACAACTCGGCCAGCGCCGTGACCATCACCTGGATGAACTGGCGGTGGGCGTCCCAGCTCGAATGGAGGAATCCACCCGGCAACCCGTAGCCGGCGTTGTTGACGAGCGCGTCAACCGTCAGGCCGTGGTGCTCGACCTCGGCCGCGATGTGGGCGGGGGCGTCCGGGTCGGCAAGGTCGGCCGCGATCACGTGCACCGCCCGCCCATACCGCGTTCGCAGTTCCTGCGCGAGCGCCTCGAGGCGATCCGCGCGTCGAGCCGTCAGGATCAGATCGAACCCATTGGCCGCGAACACGCGGGCCAGTGCCGCCCCGATGCCGGCCGATGCCCCGGTGATGAGGGCTGTCCGTGCCGAACGTGAGTCAGCCATACGCGCCCAGACCCTACCTCTCCTTCGTTGACACGAACCAGAGGTAGGCGCAGACTGCCGAGAAGAGGACGAGCGACACGGTTTGCGACACGGGCTCGCTGTCGAAGAACGGCGTCTTGATCAGGTCCTCCGAATACCACGAGAACATCCGCAGTCCGGCGCCGATCATCCCCCCGAGGGCACCGCCCGCCATGAAGCCCGAGGCGATGATGACGCCGCGCTCGCGGATCGAACGTCCGGGCTCGCCGCCGACCCTGTCCGACCTCTTGTCCACGAAGTGGGCGATTACACCGCCGACGAGCGCCGGCAGGTTCAGCTCGAGCGGCAGGTACATCCCCAGCGCGAACGTCAGCGCGGGCACCTTCAGCATCTCCATGATGACCGCGATCATCCCGCCGACGCCGAACAGCAGGTAGGCCACGGGCTGCTGGCTCATGAAGCCCTGCACGAGCGCCTTCATGATCGACGCCTGCGGCGAGGGCAGCACGGTCCTCATGTCGCCCGGCACCGCATCGCCGAACTGGAACGCCTTCGCGAGGATGACGATGGCGATCCCCGCGGCCAGCGACGAGGCGATGACCCCGAGGAACTTCACGCGCTCCTGCGCCGCGGGTGTCGAACCGAGCCAGTAGCCGGTCTTCAGATCCGTAATCGTCTGGCCGGAGACCGACAGCGCCGTGCAGACCATCCCGGCGATGGCCATCACGAAGAACATCCCCGTCGTGCCCGAGAGCCCGAACTTCAGCAGCACGATCGACGAGATGATGATCGTCAGCATCGTCATGCCGGAGACCGGGTTGCGCGCGGTGGTGGCGATCGCGTTCGCGGCGACCGATGCGAAGAAGAACGAGAAGACGAGCGTCATCACCAGGCCAACGATCAACACCGTCGGCCCCGACGACAGTTGCGCGAAGAAGATGCCGATGGCGATCGTGGCGAGCGCGACACCGAGGAGGATGGCGACGATCGGCACGTCTCGATCCGTCCGCTCGAACGCGCTGGAACCTTCGCCGCGGCGGAACGCCTTGAAGGCAATCGAGAAGGAGCCGACGACGACCCGCAGCGACTTGGCGATCCCGAAGATGCCGGCCGTGGCGATGGCGCCGACGCCGATGAAGCGCACGTAGCCACGGAAGATCTGGTTCGCGTCCATTTGCGCGATCGGCAGCGTGCCCGGGTAGACGGAGTCGATCGTCAGGTGGCTGCCGATCATCCAGATCAGCGGCACGAGCACGAAGTTCGACAGGACGCCTCCGGCGACGAGGATCATCGACGAACGGAGCCCCATCACGTAGCCGAGGCCCAGGATGAACACCTGCGCGTCGAAGCGGGTGAACATCCGCGCCTTGTCACTGAGGCCCTTGATGGTGGACAGGAACTGCAGGTCCACGTACTCCTTCCACACCTGGAAGGTGGTGAGGAAGAAGTCGTAGACGCCGGCAATGCCCGTGGCGATCAGCAGCAGCTTGGCCTGCGAACCGCCCTTCTCGCCGGTGACGATGACCTCGGTGATCGCCGTGGCCTCCGGATACGGCAACTGGCCGTGCATCTCCTGCACGAAGTAGCGGCGGAGCGGAATGAGGAAGAGGACGCCGAGACAGCCGCCCGCCACGCAGATGAGCACCGTCTGCACCGGGTGTGGGTCGAGCTTCAGGATGTAGAGCGCCGGCAGGGTGAAGGCGGCCCCCGCCACGACGGCGCCCGATGTGCCGCCGATCCCCGTCAGGATCACGTTCTCGAGGATCGTCGAACGGCGGCGGTAGACGCGTGCGAGGCCGATCGCGAGGATCGAAATCGGTATCGACGCTTCCATGACCTGCCCGACCTTCAGGCCCGAGTAGGCGGATGCCAGCGTGAAGATGACGCACAGGAACAGGCCCCAGAGCACCGCCCGCCCCGTCGCCTCGGGCATCGCCGCACGGGCCGGGACGATCGGCTCGTACCGCCCGCCTGGCGCGAGGGGCTTGTACGCGTTGTCGGGAAGCCGGGAGGTATCGAAGCCGGATGCATCCGCAGCGTCTGTCGTGCGCATGGGACCTCGCAGGAGACGGGGAATCGGGACGAGTTTCGAGAAAGTCCACCCGGATGGAAGTCGCGGTCCGGAACAGCAGGAACGCCGCCTGCTATCCCGCCGTCTTCCGCGCCGACAGCCACGCGGTGCCGAGCATGAAGCCCGCGAACACGATCAGCACCATCCCCCACCAGAGGTTGACGTTGATGCCGAGCGAGGCTTGGTAGATTGCCGGATCGCTGACGACACCGTAGCCAACCAGCAGAATGCCGAGCAGGCCGAACAGCAGACCGATCGGAACGCGAAGATCGAGGGACATCGGGACGACCTCACAGGCTGTCGGCGCCGGGCCCTTGGCTCTGGGCCCTCGGGCGCGGTTACCAGAAATACAGGTTCAACGCGATCGACAGCACCAGCACGATGGCGCCGAGGACGAGCGGACGACGGTACCAGGCCAGCCCTGCGTTCGTCTGCTTCGGGGTGAGCGAGTAGACGAGGCCGACGAGGTCCTTTTCGTCACGCGGCGTCGTGAAGAGGCTGATGACCGTCGTCAGGAGGAAGCAGCTGGTCCACGCGACGATCGCGCCCCAGAAATTCTGTGCCATGTCGCTCGGGTAGACATGGAGCAGGCCGAGGCGCCCGCCCGCGACGCCGGTCAGCGCGTAGTGCACCGCCGCGGCGCCCGTTCCGCCCAGCAATCCAAAGAACGCGCCGTTCGGCGTCGTCCGCTTCCAGAACATGCCGAGGAGGAACGTGGCGAACAGCGGCGCATTGATGAACGAGAAGACGAGTTGGAGAAGATCCATGATGTTGTTGAACATCATGGCGACGTACGCCGTAGCAATGCTGGCGATGGTGCCGAAGATTGTCGCCATCCGCGCCATCCACAGGTAGTGCTCGTCCTTGGCCCCGGGTCGGATGTAGGTCTGGTAGATGTCGTACGTCCAGACCGTGTTGAACGCCGTCACGTTCCCGGCCATGCCGGACATGAAGCTGGCGAGCAGCGCCGCCAGGCCGAGGCCGAGCAGGCCTGACGGATAGAGCTTCTGGAGCAGCACCGGCAACGCGCGGTTGTAGTCGATCTTGCCGGCCGCGTCCATCAACCCTGCGTCTCCGACCAGGGCGAGGATCACCATCCCGGGCAGGATCACGAGGAACGGGAAGAACATCTTGGGGATCGCGGCGACGAGCGGCGTGCGCTGGGCGGCGTTCATCGACTTGGCCGCCATGGCGCGCTGGATGACCAGGAAGTCGGTGCACCAGTAGCCGAACGACAGGACGAAACCGAGCCCCATCGCCATCCCGAACCACTCGACGCCCATCGGGTTGGCTGCCGCGGTCCCGAGGTGTTGCCAGGAATGCGTGAGCACCCCGGGTTCGAAGCCGCGCGCGGTGGCCACCGTGGCCAGCTTCGCCTGAAGGCCCGGCCACCAGCCCACCGCCTTGAGGCCGAGCAGCGACAACGGCAGGAAGCCGAAGACGATGAGGAAGAACTGCAGGACCTCGTTGTAGATCGAGCTCGTGAGCCCGCCGAGGAAGGTATAGCCGAGGACGACGAACGCCGCGATGATGATGCTGTAGTTGATGTCCCAGCCGAGAAACTGCCGGAAGAGCAGTCCCATCGCATACATGCTGATCCCGGACGAGAAGATCGTCATCACCGCGAACGAGATCGCGTTGAAGCCGCGCGTCTTCTCGTCGAACCGCAGGCGCAGGTACTCGGGCACCGAGCGTGCGCGGCTGCCGTAGTAGAACGGCATCATGAAGACGCCCACGAAGACCATCGCCGGGATTGCCCCGACCCAGTAGAAGTGGCTCGTGAGGATGCCGTACTTCGCGCCGCTCGCCGCCATGCCGATGACTTCCTGGGCGCCAAGGTTGGCGGAGATGAACGCGAGACCGGTTATCCAGGTGGCCAGGCTGCGTCCCGAGAGCAGGAAGTCGAGGCTCGTGCGCATGAACCGCTTGAGCGCGACGCCGATGCCGAGGACGAACACGAAGTAGAGCGCGATGACCGCGTAGTCGATGGCGTGCAGCTGCATGCGGCGTCTCCAGGGGATGCCGTTCGGTTCAGCGCATTCTATACGCAGCCGGGGCGCGGTGTTGCAATCATCCGTGCAGGGTGGCCATACTGGTGCCCGCACAGAGTGGGATGGGCGTCTCGCCCGTCCGGAGTCGAGTGGGATGGGCGTCTCGCCCGTCCGGAGTCCTTTCGAGGAGGACCGTCATGCCCGCACGAGAGTCCCTGCTCGATCGCTTCTGCCGGTACGTCCGCGTCGACACGCAGTCGAGCGATACCTCAGCATCGTATCCATCGACCGAGAAACAGAAGGACCTGTTGCGCGTGCTGGTGGATGACCTGAAGGCCGCCGGCCTGGCCGATGCCGCCATGGACGAGTTCGGCTACGTGATGGCCACGCTGCCGTCGAATGTCCCCGCGGGACACGCCGCGTACGGCAAGGTGCCGACGATCGGCCTTCTCGCCCACGTGGACACGTATCACGAGGTGTCGGGCACCGGCGTGAAGCCGCAGGTCCACCGCGACTACGACGGCGGCGATATCGTTCTTCCGGGCGATCCCGCGGTGGTGATCCGGGCCGCCGACGAGCCCGCCCTCGTAGCCTGCAAGGGAATGACCATCGTCACGGCCGATGGCACGACGCTCCTTGGAGCCGACGACAAGGCCGGCGTCTCGGAGATCCTCGAGGTGCTGTGGCGGCTCCAGGAGGACCCCGCCCGGATCCACGGAACCATCCGGGTGGCCTTCACGCCAGACGAGGAAGTGGGACGGGGCACCGAGCACTTCGATGCGAAGAGATTCGGTGCGACCTACGCCTACACTGTCGATGGATCGGGCGTCGGCGAGATCGAGAGCGAGACCTTCTGCGCCGACTCGGCCAGCGTCGTCGTGCAGGGCGCCGACGTCCACCCCGGCTACGCGAAGGGGAAGATGATCAACGCCGTGCGCGTGCTGGCGGACATCATCACCATGCTGCCGCAGCATCGCACCCCTGAGACGACCGAGAAGCGCGAAGGCTATCTGCACCCGACCACCATCAGCGGCAACGTGTCGGAGGCGAAGGCACAGTTCATCGTGCGCGACTTCACCGAGGACGGCCTGCACGAACTCGAGGGCATGCTGAAGGCGGCCGCGGCGTGGGCCGAGCGGAAGCACGCTGGCGCGAAGGTCGCGGTCGAGGTCAAGGAATCGTACCGAAACATGAAGTACGTGCTCGACCAGCACCCACACGTGATGGCGCATGCCGAGGAGGCGATCCGCCGGGCCGGCCTCGAGGTGAAACGGTCGTCCATTCGCGGCGGCACCGACGGCGCGCGGCTCACGTTCATGGGCATCCCGACGCCGAACCTCTTCGACGGAAGCATGAACTTCCACGGCAAGAAGGAATGGGTGCCGCTCGAGTGGATGGACAAGGCCGTCGAGACGATTCTGCACCTGACGGATGTCTGGGTGGAACGATCATGACCTCTCTCGCACCGTACATGCAGTGGGCGAAGCAGCACGAGCGGGCCCGCCTCAGCCTGTCGGGGAGCAATCTCCTCCACTGCGAACTCTCGGACCTGCCGGGCGCCCATCAGGCACTCGAGCTGCACGGCGACAACGACAACGGCTACCGTCCGCTGATCGAGGCGATTGCCGCGCGCTACGGCGTGACCCCGGAGATGATCGCCACCGCGCAGGGGACGTCGGGAGCGAACTTCCTGGTGTTCGCCGCGCTGTTGCGGTCCGGAGACGAGGTGCTCGTCGAGCGGCCCGGCTACGATCCGCTCTTCGGACCGGCCGCGCTGATCGGCGCGCGTGTGACACGGTTCGACCGCCGCTTCGAGGACGCCTATCGCCTGAATCCAGACGCCGTGCGCGCGGCCATCACGCCGAAGACGCGGCTCGTCGTCGTCACCAACACGCACAATCCGACCGGTGCGCTGGCTGACGAGGCGGATCTCGACGAGGTTGGACGGATCGCGGAGGACCACGGAGCACGCGTGCTCGTGGATGAAGTCTATCTGGACTCCGTGCCGGGCGCCCGCACACCGGCCGCGGCGCGTGCGCCCGTGTTCATCACCACGAACAGCCTGACGAAGAGCTACGGCTTGGCGGGCTTGCGGTGCGGCTGGGCGATCGCGGCGCCCGACGTCGCCGAACGCGTGCGGCGTGCGCGCGACATCGTCGACGGCACGGGAGCGTTCCCGGCGGAGCGGCTGTCTGTGCTCGCGTTCGAGCACCTCGATCGGCTGAAGGCGAGGGCGCGATTGATTCTCGACGCGAACGGGGCGGCCGTCCGGAGCTTCCTGGCCGCGCACCCGGAACTCGAATGCGTCCTTCCACTGGGCGGCACGGTTGTCTTCCCCCGTATCCGCGGTGTGAAGGACGCGGATCCGTTCGTCGATCGGCTGAAGCGCGAGTACGAAGTGGACCTCGTGCCCGGCCGGTTCTTCCAGGCGCCGGCCCACTTCCGTCTCGGCTTCGGTGGCCGCGCCGAGGTGCTCGCCGAGGCGCTGCCACGTCTCGGGGCGGCGCTGGGATCCTGACCCTCGGTCAGCTCTCGGCCCGCCCGTTCGCCGGCACCCGGTCCACCAGGCCGCGGTGGACCGCGTAGAGCGCAAGCTCGAGCCGGCTCGAGACGCCCACCTTGTCGAAGATGTGCGACAAGTGGTTCTTCACCGTCTGTTCGCTCACGCCGAAGCGCTGGCTCACGTCGCGGTTCGTGCCGCCGTCGACGACGGCGGCGATGATTTCGAGTTCGCGGCGCGTGAGCAGCTCAGCGGGCGTCGCATCGGTCCGATCCGCGCTCCGTCGGTCGGCGGGCCTCGTGGTCGGCTGCGGCGGCGTGACCACGTCCGGGACGCCGTCGCCCGCCATCCAGAACTCGCCGCCCGTCACCGCGCGGATGCACCGGAACAGCAGGTTCGTTGCCGATGCCTTCAGGAAGACGCCGCGCACGCCCCAGCGCAGCGCCTCGATCGTCTCGGCGCGATCGATCGACGCGGTCAACACGACGACCCGGACGTCCGCCCGCCGCGCATGCAACTCCTTCAGCGCGAGAAGGCCGCCACCCGGCATGTTCAAATCGAGCAGCAGCACGTCGGGCCGCAAGGCGTCGACCTGCCGTAGCGTCTCGTGAGCGTCCGCGGCTTCTCCGACGACGCTCAGGCCCGGCTCAGACTGCAGCAGCCGGCGCAGGCCGCCGCGGAAGATGGGGTGATCGTCGGCAATCAGGATTCGGATGGGGTCCGATCCCGTGAGCGTCATGAGAGCGGCCTCCGTTGTTCGGTCAGCCCCCGCCATCGCCACGCCTGGTACACCACGGGGTACACGACCAGTTCCAGGATGAACGACGTGAAGATGCCGCCAATCATCGGCGCCGCGATCCGCTTCATGACATCCGAACCGGTCCCGGTGGCCCACATGATGGGCACCAGTCCGAGAAACGTCGTCGCGACCGTCATGAACTTCGGCCTGATCCGCTTGACGGCGCCCTCGATGATTGCGGCGCGCAGGTCGTCGGGGGTGCGCAGGCGCCCCTCGCGCTCGGCCCGCTGGTAGGCCAGGTCGAGGTAGAGCAGCATGAACACGCCCGTTTCGGCATCGACACCGAGCAGGGCGATCAGGCCGACCCAGACACCCACGCTCATGTTGTAGCCGAGCAGGTAGAGGAACCAGACCGCGCCGATTGCGGAGAACGGCACTGCAAGCGCCACGATGAGCGTCTTCGCGAGCGATCGGGTGTTCAGGTAGAGCAGGATGAACACGAGGAACAACGTGATCGGGACGACGATCGTCAGCCGTTCGCGCACGCGCTGCATCGCCTCGTACTGACCGCTCCAGAAGAAGGCGTACCCGGGCGGCAGTTTCAGCCCGGCCCGCAGCACACGGTCCGCGTCCTCGACGTAGCTGCCAGGATCGCGGCCCGCGAGGTCCACGTACACGTAGCCAGTGAGCAGGCCGTCCTCGTTGCGGATCATCGACGGCCCCGTCACGATCTTCACCGAGGCCAGCTGCGCCAGCGGGATCTGGCGGTCCTTGTCGGCCGTTGGCACGAGGACCCGCCCGATGGCGCCGATGTCCGCGCGGAAATCCTGCAGGTACCGCACACTCACCGGATACCGCTCTCTCCCTTCGATCGTCGTCGTCACCGTTTCGCCGCCGATCGCGCTCTGCACGGTGGCCTGCGCCTGATCCACGCTCAAGCCGTATCGAGCGAGCTGGTTGCGGTCCCACACCACGTCGAGGAAGAACCCGTCCCCCGTGCGCTCCGCGAACACGCTCCGCGTCCCCTGGACGTGGGCGAGCATGGCCTCGATCCGGGTGCCGATCTCACCGATGATCTTCGTGTCCACCCCGGAGATCTTCAGCCCAATCGGTGTCCGCACGCCGGTGGTGAGCATGTCGATTCGCCCCTTGACGGGCATCGTCCACGAGTTGGAGAGGCCAGGGAGCTTGAGCGCGTCGTTCAGCTGGGCGACGAGTTGTTCCTGCGAGATCCGATCGGACGTGAGCGGGCGCAGGATCGGTTTCAGCCACTCGGGCGCCCAGGCGGAGTACCAGGTGTCCACCCGACGCCATTGCGATCTCGGCTTCAGGGTGATGATCGTCTCGAGCATCGACAACGGCGCGGGGTCGGTCGAAGTCTCCGCGCGCCCGGCCTTGCCCAGCACCCGATCGACTTCCGGGAACGACGCAATGATCCGGTCGGTCACCTGCAGCAGCTTCTGCGCCTCGGTGATCGAGATGCCCGGCATCGTCGAGGGCATGTAGAGGAGCGAACCCTCGTCGAGCGGCGGCATGAACTCCGAGCCCAGCCTCGCGAACGCCGGGATGGTGAGGAGGATCAGCACCACCGCGCCGCCGATGACCGTCCATTTCTTCCGTAGCGCCCAGGCCACCACCGGTTCGTAGGTGCGGATCAGGAAGCGGCTGACCGGATGTCCTTCTTCCTGGTGGATCTTGCCGACGAGCACGGCGTTGACCACCCGCGAGAGCCACGCGGGCCGCACCGCCAGCGGACCCGTCCGCATGAACAGCAGGCGGAGCGCCGGATCGAGCGTGATCGCCAGCACCGCGGCGACGATCATCGACAGGTTCTTCGTGTAGGCCAGCGGCTTGAAGAGCCGTCCCTCCTGCCCTTCGAGCGTGAGCACCGGCAGGAAGGACACCGCGATCACGAGCAGCGCGAAGAACGATGGCCCGCCGACCTCCTTGACCGCCGTGATGACGACGTCGCGGGCGTCGCCGTGCTGGCCGTTTCGCTGCCACTCCTCCAACTTCTTGTGCGTCTGCTCGACCACGACGATGGCGGCATCGACCAGCGCGCCGATGGCTATGGCGATCCCGCCGAGCGACATGATGTTGGCGGTGACGCCGAGCATGCGGAACGGGATGAAGGAGATCAGCACCGCCAGCGGAATGGTGACGATGGGGATCATCGCGCTCGGAAGGTGCCGGAGGAACAGCAGGATGACGAGCGCGACGGTGACCACGACCTCGAGCAACGTCGATTTCAGGGTGTCAATCGACCGCTTGATCAGATCCGAGCGGTCGTAGATCGGGACGAGCTTCAGGCCGGACGGCATGCCCGGCTCGATCTGCCTGATCTTCGACTTCACGCGGTCGATGACTTCCAGGGCATTCTCGCCCTGCCGCATGATGACGATGCCGGACACCACCTCGCCGCCGCCGTCGAGATCCGACACGCCGCGCCTCAGATCCGGGCCGAGCACCACCTGGCCGATGTCGCGGATGCGGATCGGCGTTCCGCCACCGCTCGCGGAGACGACCGTCTCTTCGAGATCCCCGAGCGACTTCGCGTAGCCGCGGCCGCGGACCATGTATTCAGTTCCACCGAACTCGAGCAGCCGCCCGCCAACCTCGCTGTTGCTGCCGCGCACCGCTTCGACGACGGCGGTCATGGGGAGGCCATACGCACGCAGGCGATTGGGATCGACGTTCACCTGGTACGCACGGCCGAATCCGCCGATTGGCGCCACCTCGGCGACCCCGGACACCGCCTTGAGATACGGACGGAGATACCAGTCCTGGTACGACCGGATCTCGGCGAGACTGTGCTTGCCGCTCGTGTCGACGAGCGCGTACTGGAAGACCCAGCCGAGCCCGGTGGCATCCGGGCCGAGTTGCGTTCTCACGCCTTGGGGCAGCGTCGGGGTGACGCTCGACAGGTACTCGAGCGTCCGCGACCGCGCCCAGTACAGATCGGTGCCATCCTCGAACACGACGTAGACGTAGGAGTAGCCGAAGTCGGAGAAGCCGCGGACGGCCTTGACCTTCGGCGCGCCAAGCATCGCCGAAACGATCGGATACGTGACCTGGTCCTCGACGACATCGGGGCTCTGGTCCCAGCGCGAGAAGATGATGACCTGCGTGTCGCTCAGGTCGGGAATGGCGTCGAGCGGCGCGTGGCGGATCGACCACACGCCCAGCAGCGCCGCCGCGAGGACGAGCGCGAAGACGATGACCTTGTTGTCAACGGAGAAATCGATGATCTTGTTGATCATGCGAACGGAATCCGGGATCAGAGATCAGGAGTCGCGAACTTCGCCGGTTCCTTCCCGAACTTCTCCCGGCAGTCATCCGAGCAGAAGTAGTAGGTGTGCCCCCTGTGCGTGACGGTCCGTCCGGCCGCCTTCGCCCTGGCCTCGTCGACATCCATGTTGCACACCGGGTCGCGCACCGGGGACGAGATGCCCATCGCTGCGGCCTTCATGCGGCTCTCCGAGTCGAGCAGGAACGTGCTGGACAGGACGATCCGTTCGCCGACCGACAGCCCCTTGACGATCTCCACCTGATCGTCGAATCGCGCGCCGGTGTGGACGGGGCGCGGCTCGAAGTAGCCGCCGCCACGGTCGACGAAGACAGTCTTCCGGAGGCCCGAATCGACGACCGCGTCGGACGGGACGGTGATCGCCGCGGGCAGCGACACGGGGATCTCCGCGTCCACGAACATGCCGGGCCGGAGCGCATAGTCGGCGTTGTTCGCCTCGAGGCGGATCTTCATGGTGCGCGACTCGGGGTCGAACTGCGTCAGCGCCTGCCCGACACGCGCCTCGATCGGGCGCGTCTGGCCGAATGGCGGCGAGAAGCTGACGCGCATGCCCGGCTTGAGCACGCGACTCTCCTGCTCGAAGAGGTCGACCAGGATCCAGACCCTCCCGAGGTCGGCAATGCGATACAGCTCGGTTCCCTTGGCAACGAGCTGACGCGGAGAGACGTTGCGGTCGACGATGTACCCGGACACCGGCGACCGCACTTCGATCTCGGGGGTTGCCTTCCGCGTCCTGGCCAGCGTGGCAATCTGGTACTCGCTCATCCCGATGTTGGCCAGCGCGTCGTACGCGTTCTGCAGCGTGGTCTTCGCGGCTTCGAGCTGGTCGGGCGCGCCCTTTCCCTTCGTGAGCCGCTCCATCGAATCGAGTTCGGAGAAGTAGACCTGCGCCGCACCCACCGGCCTGACGCGGCCCCGGCCGTCGTACTCGCCGCTCGTGATCGACAGGAGGAGGTCATCCTTGCGCACGAGGCTGCCGCTCGCCAGCGTCGTCACTTGCCGCACAACGCCCTCGGTCGGTGCCATGAGCCGATAGAGCCGGCTCTCGTCCACCGAGACGCGGCCCACCGTGCGAATCGTGCGCTCGATCGGCTTCGACTCGACGGCGCCGACCCGCACGCCGATCAGCTGGCGCTTCTCATTGGAGACCTTGACCGCGCCGGCCACGATTGGCTGGCCGGCCTCGTCGGCGTAGACCGGCTCGAGCTGCATGCCGCAGTCGGGGGCGATGCCGGGCTGATCCGACTTGTAGGAGGGATGCATCGGGTCGATCCAGTACAGGATCTTCCGGCTGTTTTGAACCTGCCCCCGGCCGGACGTCACCCACGTGATCCACGAGCCGGCGACAAACGCCACCACGACGAGCCCGACAATCAACAAGGCGGAACGAAGTGTCTTCATAGAGAACGATTGCCGCCAAGGCAGGCCCGACCCCGCCTCCGGTCCTCTGCCGGATTCCAGCTGAAGCTCTCCGCAGACTCTGCAAGTCCTGAACCAAGCTCGGCCGCGTTTGCCCGCCGGCCAGTCTGAGCCGCTAAGTCCTCACGGCACGAATACGTTGCCGCATTTGTCCACCGATGGACTTGGCCGTAGCGGAACATGACAGGCAAGCTGTGCTGTGTACTTTTTTGCGTCAACCGTCGGGGCGACGGTTCGAAATGGACCTCGATCCCTGCAACGCTGGCAGAAACCGAGGTCCGTACCTGGTCGATTCCGGCGATCAGAAGGCGTACACGGTGGTCGTCCGGTAGGTCTGGCCCGGACGCAGGATCGTCGACGGGAAGTTCGGGTGGTTGATCGAGTCGGGGAAGTGCTGCGTTTCGAGGCAGAATGCGGCGTGCTTCTGGTATGGGACGCCCTTCCGGTTCCGAAGCGTGCCGTCGAGGAAGTTGCCCGAATAGAACTGAACTCCAGGCTCCGTGGTGCGGACCTCCATCGTGCGGCCGCTCTTCGGCTCGACGACGCGCGCGGCCAGGGCCGGCTGCCCGCCGCCCCCCGTCTGCGTGTTGATCACGTAGTTGTGGTCGTAGCCGACCGGCGGCGCGATCGGAACCTTGGCGATGCGGGCGCCGATGGCCGTTGGTGTCGTGAAGTCGAAGACCGTGCCCTTGACCCGCTCGAGTGTGCCGGTCGGGATGAGCGTGTCGTCCACGGGCGTCATCTGGTCGGCGTTGATCATCATCACGTGATCGAGAATCGTTCCGGTGCCCTCGCCGGCGAGATTGAAGTAGCTGTGGTTGGTCAGGTTGACCGGCGTGGCCTTGTCGGTCGTCGCGGTGTAGTCGAGGTGCAGCTCGTTCGCGTCCGTCAGCGTGTAGACGACGGTGACGTCGAGGTTTCCTGGGTAGCCTTCTTCGCCGTCAGGACTGCGATACGAGAACTTCACGGCCTGGCCCACTTTCGACGCAACGACCTCAGCCTTCCAGACGACCTTGTCGAAGCCCTTGACGCCGCCGTGCAGGTGGTTCGGCCCGTTGTTGGTGGCCAATCTATAAGCCTTGCCGTCGAGAGTGAACGTGCCCTTGGCGATACGGTTGCCGATGCGGCCGACCGTCGCGCCGAAGTACGGGACGCCTGCGAGGTACGGTTCCAGCTTGTCGAAGCCGAGGACGACGTTGGCACTCGTGCCGGTCTTGTCCGGCACGAGCAACTCGGTGAGCGTGGCACCGTAGGTCATCACCTTGGCGACCATGCCCTTGCCGTTGGTCAGCGTATAGATTTCCACGGGAGCGCCTTCCTTCGTTTGGCCGAACGGGGCCTTCTGGACTGTGGCCTTCGCGCCCACGCCAGACGAGGGTTTCTGACCGGACGCGTTGAGTGTCACCACGAGACCGACGATCACTGAGAAGATGGCCTTCACGTTATTGACTCCTTCCTACCCCTGCTTTGACTCTGGATCCGAGCCTGACAACAAGCCGCGCGTCCACCCAGTCGGTCGGCCCGTCAGGCATGGCCACGACAATCGTGCGGAAACGGCCATCGCGGCTGAGTTCGCGACCGCCATCAATAGTGAGCACCTCGAACGGGACAGCCAGCCGTACCCGGTAGGTGCGCCCGCGCAGACCCTGCAGCCTGGCGGTGTAGACGCCGGCGTCGACGCGCGCCTCGACTACCCGGAGGCGCTGCGGCGTGTCGCCGAGCGCCAACGGCCGCTCCGCGGGCAGGAGTTCAACGCCCTCCGCGATGAACGCCCCTGCCGGGAACGATGGCGGCGTCGAGGCTCCCGCCGTCCGCCGGGTGAGCCGCTCGGCGCCCGGCGGCAGCGCGGGTATGAGTTGGACCGGGAGCTCTCCCTTGCCCGGACGAATGTCGAACGTGATGCCGTGGGCCACGCGCCGTACCTCGAGGTCGCCTCTCGTGTTTCGCCACCGCAGGTTCTTGACCAGCATGTGGTCCCAGGCAGCCGGCAGGCGTGGCGACAGGCGAAGACCCCAGTTCTCTTCCTGCAGGCCGACCAGGCCGCGCATCACCGCCGAGACGAAGCCGGTGGTGGCGAAGAGCTGATGTGGCACCGCCGCGTCGACCGAGCGCAGGCGATCGCCCGACAGCAACTCCGGGATGAAGCCGCGGCTCTCGAGGAACGTGACGTCGGCGAGCGCGTCGAGATACTGCCAGGCGGACTCGCCGCGGCCCGCAGTGTAGAGCGCGAGCGCGGCCCAGCCGGACAGGAAGGGCCACGACGCACCGTTGTTGTAGGAGAGGGGCTCGTAGAGCGTGCTCTCCCTCGACAGCATGCGCGCGCCCCAGTCGGTGGCGAGCCCCGACCGCGCCAGTTCGTCGAGCATGCCCTCGACCGCCGGATGGCCCTTGTCGAACACACCGCGCCAGATGCCGAACGCGGGCCAGTCGGTCTGTTCCGCCTGGCCAGCGCCGTTCTTCAGGATCGCGAAGTTGATCCGCCTGTTCGCATCGTCGAGGAATCGGCGGTTCAGCGCGGCGCGGGCCTTGCCGGCGGCCGCTTCGACAGTTGACGCGAACGCGGGTTCGGCGACCTTCGCGAGATCGATCATCGCGGCCGTGGCCTCGGTCCAGACGCTGGCGAGGAAGACATCGGTGAGGACGTCGCGGCTGCGGAGCCGGCCGGTCTCGATGACGAGGCCCGCCTTCGTGTTGTCCATCAGGCCGTCGCCGTCCTCGTCGGTCGAGACGCAGTAGTCGTAGGCCTTGCGCATCGACGGCCAGTAATCGCGGGCGAAGGCGCGGTCGCCGGTGGCGCGGACGTAGTCGCCTACGGCAACGATGTAGAGCGGCGTCGTGTCGGCGTGGTAGTAGCCGTAGGGGTAGTCCTCGAACCACCTGATGAAACCGGCGCCCTGCGACAGCTCGTGCATCATCTTGCCGTCGGTGCGCTGGTGCTTTCGGAGGAAGTCGAGCGACTGCCGCACCGTATCGAGATCGCCGTAGCCGGAGATGGCCCACGCGTTGATGAAGGTGTCGCCGCCGAAGAACCAGCCGAAGCCCGGGCGCTCGGTCGTGCCCGACGGGCCGAGGCCGGCAATCAGGCCGCAACCGAGATGCGGGTTGCAGACGAACCCCTTGTCGAGGGCGACCTTGCCCCACTCGAAGGCGAGGTTGAACCGGGCGTCCGGCGACTCGATGCTCGTCATCTCCTCGCGGAGCGTTCGATAGTGCGCGGCCGCCTCACGGTAGTGCGCTTCAGGAGATGCGAGCAGCGCCTGGTAGGTTTTCTTGGCGGCCTCGAGCTTCTCCGTGCTGGCGGCGAGGATGATCGGCACCAGGCCGCGGGCCGCGGTCTCCGGCGTGATGCGGATGGCGAACTGCGACGGAGCATCCGGCAGGTTGTGCGCCGGCTGCTCGGGTGGCGTCAGGCCAAGCGGCGAGCCGACGAGCGCCGCGTTCTTCCCGCTGCCTTCGCCGATGACGTACGCCTTCAGCGCATCGTCCCAGTAGCTGTACTGGCCGCCGAGCGCGGCGGGCCACATCGGCTTGAGGTCGGGACGGAAGCGGACGTAGACGGTGATCGGTTCGGAGGTCGAGACGTCGAGCAGCACGAGTCCGCCCGCCTGGTCGACCGGCACGAGCCAGGTGGCGTCGACGGTGAACACCGCGTGCGAGTATCGAACGGTGGCGGATTCGGGTCGGATGTCCACCGACGACGCGAGGCTGGTGTCGGGGATCGGATCCGCATACGCGGCCACGCCGAACGCGAGATGGAAATCGTGGAGGATCTTGAGCGGATAGGCCCAGGCCTCGAAGCTGCCGTCCTCGCGCCCCAGGAACGCCGCTCGTCGGCCCGACGCCTCCATGTAGCGAGAAGGGCGCGCGGCGCCCGTCAGCGCGATGGGATTGGCGTCGCGAGCGAAGCGGGGAATCGTGCCAGCGGCTGAGGCTGGCGGTTGCGCGGCCACGAGAGCCGGGTGGGCGACGACCCAGAGCGTGGCGGCCAGGCCGAGCAGCGCATGCTTCATGAGGGAACCCCCCGAGCCGTACGACAGACGGCCAACCTGCGAACACGCGGCGCGGGTCACGAGACGGGCCGGTGAGTAGTATAGTCGCTGCGAGGTATCGGGCCGAGCATGACATGGAATACTGACGACCCCCGGATGACCTTGCGGGTGCCTGGCCCTCCTGACCCGGCCGGTCGTGTGGTCGTCTACTGGATGCAGCACGCGCAGCGGGCCTCGGACAATCCGGCGCTCGAGGCCGCGATCGGTGTGGCGAACGAACTGAACCATCCGGTGGTCGTGCTGTTCGTCCTCGATCCCCGCTTTCGGTCCGCCAACCTGCGGCACCTCCATTTCATGCTGCAAGGGCTGGCCGAACTGCCGGCCGCGCTGGCCGAGCGGCGCGTCGGGTTCGTGCTCCGCTGTGGGCGAGGGGACGAGGTCGTCAGGTTCTGCCGCGAGGTCGGGGCTTCGCTGCTCGTCGGCGACGAGAACCCGCTGCGCGAAGCCGAGGCGTGGCGCCAGCGCGTGGCTGAGCGTGTCCGCATCCCGTTCTGGACGGTGGACGCGGATGTCGTCGTGCCCGGCGGCCTGCTGCTGAAGGAGCAGTATTCGGCCGGGACGATACGGCCGCGCATCCACAGGCAGCTCGACTGGTGCCTGCGGCCGATTTCGGCTGGGAAGGCGGCCGTCAAGTGGCGGCGGCCGCCCGGCCTCGTGACGGTCGAGCCGGAGCCCGCGCTGCTCGATGAGCTGCGGATCGATCGCGCCGTCGGCCCGGTGGCGGGGGAAATCGGCGGACGCTCGGCCGGCCTCGGACGTCTGAAGGCGTTCGTGCTTGGTGGCCTGGTGGGCTACTCGGCCCGTCGGAACCATCCGGAAGCCGAAGGGACGAGCCGACTCTCGCCCTATGTGCACTTCGGCCAGCTCGGTCCCCGGGAGGTGGCCTTGGCCGTGCGCGACGCGGAGGCCGCGCCGGCGGATCGTCACGCGTTCCTCGAACAGCTCATCGTGAGGCGGGAGCTGGCGACGAACTTCGTGCGCCACAACCCCGCGTACGATCGTCTCGACGGGTGCGCGCGCTGGGCGCGCGAGACGCTCCGACGCCACCGCGGCGACGAACGCGTGTGGATCTACACCGAGCGGCAGCTCGAGCACGCGGAGACCCACGACCCGCTGTGGAATGCGGCGGAGCGGCAGATGGTCGAGAGTGGCTGGATGCACGGCTATCTGCGGATGTACTGGGGGAAGAAGATCCTCGAGTGGACGCGCTCACCCGACGAGGCGATGTCGATCGCAATTGCGCTGAATGATCGCTACGAACTCGACGGACGGGATCCGAACGGCTATGCCGGCATCGCCTGGGCGATCGGCGGCAAGCACGACCGCGCGTGGGGACCCGAACGGCCCGTATTCGGCACCATTCGCTACATGTCCTTCGCCAGCACCTCGAAGAAGTTCGACAGTCGCAGCTATATGGCGCGCTGGGCGGGGAAGGCGCCGGGGTGAGCCGTGCCCGCGGAGATCGAAAGGAAGCTTCTCATGGCAACGAGCACGTCCTCCGTGCGGATCGGCATCTCCGCGTGCCTGATCGGGCAGAAGGTTCGCTTCGATGGCGGGCACAAGCGTGACGCGTTTCTCGTCGACACCTTCGGGAAGTACGTCGAGTGGGTGCCGGTCTGTCCCGAGGTCGAGGTGGGGATGGGAACCCCGCGCGAGGCGATTCGCCTCGTGCGGCCGGGCGGCGCCGATGCCTCGGCCGCCGGGGGTGGAGGCGGCATCCGCCTCGTCGGGGTGAAGTCGGGTACGGACCACACCGAGGCGATGCGGGCGTTTGCGGCACGCCGCGTCGACGCGCTCGCGCGCGAGGATCTCGACGGCTACATCCTGAAGAAGGACTCCCCGAGTTGTGGGATGGAACGGGTGAAGGTGTACCAGGCGGGCGGGGCGCCGGCTCGCACCGGACGAGGGCTGTTCGCCGAGTCGCTCGTCGTACGCCTGCCGCTGCTTCCTGTCGAGGAAGAGGGTCGCCTGTCCGATCCCCACCTGCGCGACAACTTCGTGGAGCGCGTCTTCGCGTACCGTCGCCTGCGCGGCCTGTTCTCCGGTCGTTGGACCGTGGGCGCGCTCGTGCGGTTTCACACGGCGCACAAGCTCACGCTCCTGGCACATTCACCCGATGGCTACCGCGAGCTGGGACGCGTCGTCGCCCGGGCTGCGTCGATGCGGCGGGCCGACGTGAAGGCGGAGTACGAATCAGCCTTCATGCGCGCGCTGGCCACGATCGCCACGCCGCGTCGGCACGTCAACGTCCTGCAGCACATGCTGGGCTACTTCCGGAAAGTGCTCGATGACGCCTCGCGGGCGGAACTGGCCGAAGCCGTGGCGGACTATCAACGTGGGTGGGTGCCGCTCATCGTGCCCGTGACGCTGTTGCGGCACCATGTCCATCGATGCGACATCGGCTACCTGGCCGGGCAGATCTACCTCGAGCCGCACCCGAGAGAACTGATGCTCCGGAACCACGTCTAGGTCGCCACAGACGCCGCTAAGACCGCGCCGCTCTCACCGGCTCGAGAGCTTCCGGCCGACCTTCTCGGCCTGCTCCATCACCCGAAGCGTGTTGCCGCCGAGGATCTTCTTGACGTCGGATTCCTTGTACCCCCGGCGCAGCAGTTCCGCGGTGATCTTCGGCAGCTGGCTGCACTCGTCCATGCCCTCGGGCATCGTTGCTCCGTCGAAATCCGACCCGAGCCCCACGTGATCGGAGCCCGCGAGCTTCACGGCGTGATCGATGTGATCGACGATACGCTCCCACGAGACCTTGGGGGCCGGCCCCATCTTCTCGTACGCGGCGCGGACCTCGCGCCAGCGCTTCTCGGCGTTTTCCGGGCCGGGGTACTGTCGTTCCAGCTCCGCGCGCAGCGTGTCGAGCTGCGGCTCCCGCTTCTTCTGCTCCTGATACAGGGCCTCGTCGATGTACCCCGCCATGAAGTTGATCTGGATGACGCCGTCGTGAGCGGCGAGCGCCTTGATCATCTCGTCGGTCAGATTGCGCGGATGCCCGCAGAGCGCGCGGCAGGCCGAGTGCGACGCGATCACCGGCGCCTGGCTCACCTCGAGCACGTCCCAGAACGCCTTGTCCGAGATGTGCGAGACGTCCACCATCATGCCGAGCCGGTTCAGCTCGCGCACCACCTGTTTGCCGAAATCCGAGAGCCCGTTCACCTTTGGCGGCTCGCTCGACGAATCGGCCCACGTGACGTTGACCGTGTGTGTCAGCGTCAGGTACCGCGCGCCGAGCCGCGCGTAATCCTGCAGCACGTCGAGGCTCTCGTTGATCATGTGGCCGCCCTCGACGCCAATCAGCACGCCGATCTTCCCGTCCGCGTGCGCCCTCCGGACGTCCGCGGCCGTCAGGCACAGCGCGAGGTCCTTCGGATGCGTATCCACCAGAATCCGGAGCTTGTCGAATTCCGCCCGCGCGAGGCTCACGGCCTTTCCGCCCGTGATGGTGCCCGGCACGAATACCGAGAAGAACGCCGCGTCGAGGCCGCCCTCGCGCATCCGCGGCAGATCCACGCTGCTCGCGTCGGGCGCGTGGCTGGACGGCGCCGGATGACGGTCTTCGAACTTCCAGCCGCCCTGGAGCCGGTCCGTCGTGTCGATGTGCGTGTCGAACACGATGGCTTCCTGGTGGATTCGCTTGGCTTTCGTTGCGGTCCGGTCTTCCTGCCCGCGGATGACCACTGCAGCCAGGGCGACCATGGTGAGGGCGGCAACGACGAGCGTGAGGCGTGGCATGGCAACTCCTTGGTACTTCGACTCGCAACGACGGCCACGTTCGATTCTCGACGCATGTGGCCGGTTGCGCTCGCTCAGCACCAAGTCCTGAGGGCACAAATACGTCGCCGGACTTGTGCATCGAAGGACTTGGGGAACGGGGCATTCTAATCCGCCGAGGAGGCGAACGCCACAGCGACTGACCCCGCTGCCATGCGCCACAGTTGACAACGGACCGGATCAGCCGATAGGGTAGGCGCGCTTGCAGTTCGGGAATCCGCCTCCGGTCGATCGTCCCAATGCGCACCAGTGGCCACCGCCTCGTCACCTCCGAAACGGGTCCACGCGATGCTGGACCATTCGCGCCGCCGTGTGGCCTGCGTGCGGCGGTGCCGATTTCGCGTGCAACCCACCTGTCGGCGATTCTCTTCGTCGGCGTGTTGCTCGGTCTGTTCGGATCCGTCTGGCCGGCCGCCGAGGCGAGTGTCGGAACCTCGATTCGCACGCGGCTGACACAAGCGGCGTGCCCGCGACTCGTCGCAGCCGCCGCTGCTTCCGAGGACCAGCGGCCGAGCAACCCACCGTCGCCTGAACGCCATTCCGACGACTGGGCTCCGCTGGGGTTCCGGTCCACGTGCGCCTTCCTGAGAGCATCGGGATCGCGCGGTACCTCGACAACCCTGCGATTGCTCGTACGGCGGGGAGCCGCTCCCTCGCCCGTGATCCTCGCGTCCCGGCCTGGAGTCCCCGCCTCATCGCGATTTGTCTCCGTTGGTGCCTCGTCTGTCATCTGTCTCGGAGTTCTCTATGTCCATCCGTCGCCATCACGCGCCCCGCCGCGGATATCTGATCGTGGCGTGGCTCTTCTTCCTCCCCTTGGCTGGACCCCTTCTCGCGCAAACGCCAACCGACCCCACCCCTCCTGCTGGTTCAGCAGTCCCTCACGACAAGCCGTGGTATCAGGAACTGTCATTGAACGGGTTCGTGTCGAGTTCGCTTGTCGTCAATGTCAACGCTCCGGCGTCCCGCACGAACCAATACCGCGTGTTCGATGCGGATGACCGCAGTTTCACGCTCGACGTCGTCGAGTTGGTCGTGCAGCGTGCGGTGTCGTCGCCCGAACGGATTGGCTTTCGGGTGGACGTGACGTTCGGCAGTTCGGTGTCGAAGGTCACCGCGGCGGCCGGCCTCTTTCGCGACGAGGAGGGGAAAGCCGGGGATTTCGACGTCCACCAGGCGTACCTCTCCTACATCGCACCGGTCGGGAAGGGACTGCGGTTCGATGCCGGCAAGTTCATCACCCACATCGGGTACGAGGTGATCGACGGCTACGACGGGTACAACGACAACCAGTCACGTTCGCTGCTATTCGGCTACGCGGAGCCGGTCACCCACACGGGCCTGCGCCTGACCTATCCTTTCAGCGACAAGGTGTCCGGCCAGTTCTACCTCGTGAACGGTTGGGACAACGCGAGGGACAACAACCGCGGAAAATCGATCGGCGGTCAGCTCGCCCTCACACCGTCGCCGCAGGTCTCGATCACGGCCAACTACCTGGGTGGACCCGAGCAGGCGGACAACGACATCGACCTGCGTCACCTGCTCGATGTGGTGGCGATCTTCAAGCCGACGCCGGTCGTCACGCTGACGGCCACTTGGGACTACGGGCGCGAGGCGCACGTGACCCTCGCGGACTCAGCGGGCGGCGGCGTGAAGAACGTCAGCTGGCAGGGGCTGGCCGGCTACGTCCGGGTCGCGATATCGCCGCGCTCGGCGTTGACGGTCCGCGGTGAGTGGTTCGACGATCCGCAGGGTGCCCGGACGGCCGTCGTGCAGCGCCTGGACGAGTTCACCATCACCCCGGAATTCCGGCCGCATCCACGCTTCATCATCCGCGGTGATCTTCGTCGCGATCACTCGAACCACCCGGTCTTCGAGCGACGTGGCGGCTTCACCGACACGCAAGTGTCAGCGAGCCTCAATGGTCTCTTCGTGTTCTGACAGGAAACCCAGCACGCGTTCAACGGCAAGCCAGGAGGAGATGTCATGCACTGGGATACAGGGAACATCGGCTTCATGCTGGTCTCGACCAGCCTCGTCATGTTGATGACGCCAGGTCTCGCGTTCTTCTACGGAGGGCTCGTCGGACGCAAGAACGTCCTGACGATCATGATCCAGAGTTTCGTGTCGATGGGGGTCACAACGGTGCTCTGGGCGATCTGCGGGTACTCGATGTGCTTCAGCGGCAGCTACGGCGATGCGGCGAACCCCGACTACTGGGGCATCATCGGCAATTTCAGGCACGCGTTCCTGATGAACATGGGACCGACGACCGAGTTCGCTGCGTCCCCGACGCTGCCGCTCATCGTCTTCGTGGCGTACCAGATGATGTTCGCGCAGATTACACCGGCGCTCATCACGGGCGCGTTCGCCAACCGCGTGCGGTTCAAGGCCTATCTGCTGTTCCTGATCGCGTGGCTCCTGCTGGTCTACTTCCCGTTCGCGCACATGGTCTGGGGTGGCGGCATCCTCCAGAAGAACGGCGTCCTCGACTTCGCCGGCGGCATCGTCGTCCATTGCATCGCCGGTATGGCGGCGCTGGCAGCGGTGTTCTTCGTGGGCCGGCGCAAGGTCCAGGACAAGGGACCGCACAGCATCCCGCTCGTGGCACTGGGCACCGGGTTGCTGTGGTTCGGCTGGTACGGCTTCAACGCGGGCAGCGAACTGAAGGTGGACCCGGTCACGTCGTTGGCGTTCCTCAACACGGATGTCGCGGCGTCCTTCGCCGCCATCACGTGGCTGGTGCTGGCGTGGATCATCGAGAAGAAGCCGAAGTTCGTCGGCCTGCTCACCGGTTCGATTGCCGGGTTGGCGGCGGTGACACCGGCGGCCGGGTACGTCAGCACGCCTACCGCCATCCTCATCGGCATCATCGCCAGCGTCGTGTGCTACTACGCGATCTGGCTGAAGAACAGACTCGACTGGGATGACGCGCTCGACGTGTGGGGCGTGCATGGCGTCGGCGGCATCCTCGGCGTGGTCTGCCTGGGCCTGTTCGCCTTCAAGGCCGTCAACCCCGATGGCGGCGCCGATGGTCTGATCCACGGCAACCCCGCCTTCTTCTTCAAGGAAGTCGGGTCGGTCACGTTCGCCGCCATCTACGCGTTTGTCTTCACCTACCTGATGCTCATCGTCATCAACAAGATCACGCCGGTGAAGGTCAGCAAGGACGAGGAGGAGATCGGGCTCGACGAGGTCGAGCACGGGGAGGTGGCGTACCTGTAGAGCCGTCGGCGGCGAGCCGTGCGGACGGGGGCCTGGGCGCTCCGTCCGCGCGGGCGGCCGCTCAACTACCCGTGTGGGTCGGGGAGGGCGAGTCGCCATGCGACCCGCCGCGAAGGCTCTGGACCGTGGTGCACAAGGCGCCGGCGGCCCGACGGACGCGGCCGGCCAGCGGATCGTGGGGCGCCATCTTGTCGCCGACGAGCGACGCGACCGTGGAGTAGTGCCAGACGATCAGCGGGCCTCCGCGAAAGCGATCGAGGACGCTGAGGCCCAGGACGCGGATCTCGCTCAGCGTGCACTCGATGTTGTGGACCGCATCCGCGGCCTTCAGCGCCGCTTCGTCGGGCGACGCCTTCGCGAGCCGATCCAACTGCTCCTTCTTGCGCTCCAGCCAGTCGCGCGGCGGGCCTCCGTCGTTCTTGGTCTCGGTGACAGCCATCACCAACTCGAAGACCCGCGCGCCGAACTCGTGGCGGAGGAACTCGAGGCATGCCGCCCGGAACGCCGCGTGGCCGGCAGGGCACGGCAGGCAACCGGCGCCCGCCAACCGGCACAAGTCCCGCTGGAACCCCTCGTCGCCGAACCTGGCGTCCTCGACGACATCGTGCAACAGACCCGCGACGACGAGGTCCTCGTCGTACCCGTGCTCCTCGAGGAGCCGGGCCACCGCGACCGGATGCTCGATGTAGGGAACCGTCGTGCCCTTGCGCGTGGCGCCAGCGTGCGCGATCCGGGCGACATCCAGCGCGCGGGCGATCCGGGCGGACGGACGGGCAAACGGTTCGGTCATCGAGGCTCCGTGAAGGGGCCGGGGCTACCTCGGCGTGCGCCGAAAGACGACCCGCAGCGTGACGGTCTCGGCGCCGCGCTTCACGACGAACACCGCTTCGTCGCCCCAGCGCTTGGCGGCCATCTGCCGGTTGTAGGTCTCCTTGTCCGTCAGCGGTGCGCCGTCGAGCGACAGCATCACATCGCCCACCTTGAACCCCGCCTTGTCCCCCGGCGAATCCTTCTGGACGATGATGACGCGGCGCGACGTGTCCCCCTGGCCGACGGCCGTGGACGTGCCGAGCATCGGCAGGTCGGAATCGATCTGATCGGGGACACCCCACGTGAAGTTGGCGTAGGAAGCCCGCGTGCTCGTCGTCCGCCCGTCCTTGTCCGCGGAGACCGGCACCGGAATGATCGTGCTGATGGTGCCCTCGAACCACTTTCGCGCCTGCCGTTCGATCCCGACGCCGTAGGCCACGTGGCCGGACCCGACCATGACCACCATGATGGCCTTCGGATCGTTCGCGCGCTTCAGCGCCTCGACCGCATTGAAGCCCATGGTTGCATCCCAGGTGGCCTGCGCGCTCAGCATGTTCTTCAGCATCTCGTCCGGCATGCCCTCTCCGTGCACCGGGCCCATTTCCCCCTCGAAGGTGGTCTTGAAGAACATCAGGTGATCGGCGCTGTCCACATCGATGTCCTTCGGAATGTGGGCGGCCTCCTCGGGCGTGAGATTGGCCAGCCCCTTCTTGCGCACGGCCGCCACGATCTCGCGCGGCGTGTTGATCGCGAACATCGGGATGCGCTGATCGCGCGCGAACAGGAAGATGTCGCGGTAGTAGTCCCACGCATAGCCCCAGTTGTCGTACCAGCGCGACAGGCGCAGGAAGCCTTCCTCGGTCAGATAGCCCTCGCGCCACTCGTCGAGAAATCGCTGTTCGGTATAGGGATACATCTCGAGGCCGATCAGGACATGACGACCGGCCCGGTGCAACGCGTCGATGACGCGAAGCTGCGCGCGATGGAATTCGCTGTTGGTGTGCTCCTCGCCGACGAGCAGCAGCCGGGTGCCGGCCAGGCGGGTTGCCAGCTCGGCCGGCGTGACGGCCTCGCCGGTCTTCGTGTCGGTGATGGCGTCGAGCACGAGCGGCGCCTCTCTGTCCTTTCGCGCCGGGTCTCCGATGGCCAGATGGAGGATCTTGTCGCTCGCACGGACGACCGGTGCCCCCAGGGTCACGGCCAGCAGGACCAGAACGACGAGTCGCAGGAGGGAGGGCTTCTGCATGGCCCAATCCTACACGAATCGGAGCCTCTCTTGACGCCAACCGGTCTTCGGCGACACCATGCCGTCGTCCATGCTCGAGGCTGCTGGCGTCCTGACCGTCGTCCTGCTCGTCGTGATCATCGCGCTCGTCGTCGTGCTGGTGGCGCGGCCGGCGCGGGTGGATCTGTCACCGCTCGAGGCGCGCCTCGACGGACAGGAGGCCGGCCACGAGCGGATCGAGCGGACCACGCGCGACGAAATGGCGCGGGGACGCGTCGAGGCGACGACGCAGGCCAAGGACCTGCGCGAGGAGGTCGCGGCGACCGTCAGCCGTCTGGGCGACTCGATGGTCAAGGGGATGGGTGCGCTCTCCGAGTCGAACGATCGACACATGGAGGCCCTGCGCGCGACGATGGAAGAGCGGCTGCGGGCGCTGCAGGAGGAGAACGCGGCCAAGCTCGAGCAGGTGCGGCAGAGCGTGGACGAGCGGCTGCAGGGCACGCTCGAGGCCAGGCTCGGCGAGTCGTTCCGCGCGGTGAGCGAGCGGCTGGAGCAGGTGCATCGCGGCCTCGGGGAGATGCAGGCGCTCGCATCCGGCGTCGGGGACCTGAAACGGGTGCTGACCAACGTGAAGACGCGCGGCACCTGGGGCGAGGTTCAGCTCGGAACGCTGCTCGAGCAGGTCCTGGCGCCCGGGCAGTACGAGGCGAACGTCGCGACGAAGGAAGGGAGCGCCGATCGGGTGGAGTTCGCGATCCGGCTGCCCGGCCGCGACGCACAGGACGCGACGTCCGTCTGGCTGCCGATCGACGCGAAGTTCCCGCAGGAAGACTACCAGCGGCTGGTCGAGGCCTCGGACCGGGGCGATGCCGACGGCGTCGAGGTGGCGGCGCGCCAGCTCGAGACTCGCGTGAAGCTCTCCGCCCGCGACATTCACGACAAGTATCTCGACCCGCCACACACCACCGACTTCGGGATCCTCTTCCTGCCGACCGAGGGCCTCTACGCCGAAGTGCTGAGGCGGCCCGCGCTTGCCGATGGCCTGCAGCGCGACCTCCGCGTCGCCATCGCCGGGCCGACGACATTGTGGGCGATCCTCAACAGCCTGCAGATGGGCTTCCGCACGCTGGCGATCGAGAAGCGGTCGAGCGAAGTGTGGGTCGTGCTCGGCAGCATCAAGACACAGTTCGCGAAGTTCGGCGAACTGCTTGGCGGCGTGCAGAAGAAGCTGCAGGAAGCGTCGAACAAGATGGACGCCGTGGCCCGGCAGAGCCGGACCATCCAGCGCAAGCTTCGCGACGTCCAGGAACTCCCAGTGGCCGACGCACCCTCGCTCTTCCTCGCGCCGGCCGACGGGCCGGAAACCGTCGATACCCTGGACCTCGAAGAAGACGAGACATCGGGCACCTGAGCCCGCAGCCTCCGTGACCCTGGGCCTACGAACTGGCCGAGGCCGCCGCGGCGGCCCGCTGACGCCGCTCGGCTTCTGACGCGGTCGCCGCGTTGCCGCCGGCAATCGAGAGCAGGCCCCAGCCAAGGCCCTTCAACTCGTTCTCCCACCGGATCGACCCGGTCGAGGCGTCCAGGCAGTAGAGCTGTCCCCTCGCCGCCGCAAACACCTCGCGGCCGTCGATGGTCACGTTGACGAAATCGCTGCCCTTCAGCTTCGTTCGCCACACTTCTTGCCCGGTTGCCCGGTCGAGCGCCAGCGCGTGCCCTGCAATGCCGATGAAGACCAGATCTCGCACGATGATGACCTCCAGTGTAGGAGCTACGATCGTTTCGGCACGATTGTTCTGATCGCCTTGTGGATGGTCTTCCACTTCCGCTTCGTCGCGAGTTGCGCCAGTCGGTCCTGCTTCTCGACGAGGAACTCGGCCTCGCCCCGGAGCTTCAGGTAGTTCTCGAACCGCTCCGCGACCAGCCGGCCGTCGGCCGTCGCCGCGCGCACAGCGCAGCGGGGTTCGGTGAGGTGGCGGCAGTTCCCGAACCGACACTCTGCGGCGAGTGCCTCAATGTCTCCAAACGTGGTGGCGAGCGATGATCCGACTTCCCAAAGCTGGATCTCCCGGAGGCCGGGCGTGTCGATGACCATCCCGCCTTCTGGAAGGAGGATGAGCTCACGATTTGTTGTGGTATGCCGGCCGCGCGAGCGGTAGGTACTGACCGTCGCTGTGCGCTGGACGTTTCTGCCGACCAACCGGTTGATCAACGTCGACTTGCCGACGCCGGACGAACCGAGCAGCGCGACCGTCTGCCCCGGCGCCAGGTACTGCCGGATGACATCCACACCCTCTCCCGACTTCGCGCTCGTCGCGTGCACCGGACTGCCGCCAGCCACGGCCTCGACCTCGCGCACGCGGGCCTCGACCTCAGCGCAGAGATCGGCCTTGGTGAGCAGGACGACCGGCTGCGCGCCGCTCTCGCCGGCGGTGAGGAGATATCGTTCGATCCGGCGGAGGTTGAAGTCGTCGTCGAGGCCGGCGGTGAGGAACACGGTGTCGATATTGGCGGCCACCACCTGCTCGCGCGTGGTGTCGCCGGCGACCTTCCGCGAGAAACGGGTCCGGCGTGGGAGGATGGAGGTGATCGTCGCGCGGAGTTCGCCCGGCCGCTGGCGCAGCGCCACCCAGTCACCGACCGCGGGGTACTCGACCGATGCCGTGGCATTGTGACGCATGCGTCCGGTCACGCGCGCCAGCGTCTCGCCCTGCGCTGTGAGCACGCGATAGATGTGCTGGTGCTCGAGCGACACGCGGGCCGGGATGAGATCTGGCTCGTCGAGCTCGTCGAGTGCCTGCGCGAACTGATCGGTCCACCCGAGGGCGTCAAGCGTCCACATGGATTATCATCCCGTCCATTATGAACCGGGCACGAGCGACAGCGGAACGGATCGTGAGGGAACTGGAAGCGCTGGGCAACCCGGCAAACGTCGAGGGCATGGCTCGCTACGGCATTCGGTCAGCCCGCGCATTCGGGGTGCCGGCACCGACGCTCCGGGCGAAAGCCAAGTCGATCGGCCGCGATCACGAGCTGGCGCTGGCGCTGTGGGAGACGGGCGTGCTGGAGGCGCGGGCGATGGCGTGTCTCGTCGCGGACCCGGCCCGGGTCACCCGCCTCCTGATGGATCAGTGGGCCCGGCGGTTCGACTCGTGGGCCGTCTGCGACTGCGCCTGCTCGATCCTGTTCGACAAGACGCCGTTCGCGGTCGAGAAGATCCAGCACTGGACGGCCAGGAAGGCCGAGTACGTCAAGCGCGCCGGCTTCGTGCTGATGGCCGCGCTCGCCGTACACGACAAGCGCGCGCCGGACGCGCTCTTCCTCGGATTCCTCCCGCTCATCGAGCGCGAGGCAGACGACGGCCGGAACATGGTGAAGAAGGGGGTGAACTGGGCGCTGCGCCAGATCGGGAAACGGAACCTGGCGCTCCACGCGGCAGCCGTGGCGTCCTGTCGGCGTCTCCGCGCGCGGCCTGCGGCTTCGGCCCGCTGGATTGGCGGCGACGCGCTGCGCGAGCTCACCAGCGAGCCGACGCTGGCACGGATTCGTACCTCGCGATGGCCGCTTCCTGCTGCAGGACGTATCCGATCTCGTCGACCCCGCTGATCAGGCAGTCGCGCGCGAACGCGTCGATGGCGAACGGAATCTCGCTCCCGTCGGGTGCCGTCACGATCTGTCGGACGAGGTCCACACCGATCGGAGCGCCGGGTGCGCGCTCGACATGGGTCAGCACCGACGCGTGCGCGTCCGCCGGAAGCGCGATCGGCAGCAGCCCGTTCTTGAGGGCGTTCTGACGGAATATGTCGGCGAAGGATGCGGCGACCACCGCGCGGAACCCGAAATCGAGCAGGGCCCATGGCGCATGCTCGCGGGAGCTGCCGCACCCGAAATTCTGGCCGGCGACCAGGACGACCGCGCCGGCCGCGGCCGGCTGATTGAGGAGGAACTCCGGGCGCGGGGTGCCGTCCGCCTCGAACCGCCAGTCGGCGAACAGCGACCGGCCGAGGCCGGTACGTGTGGTCGTCTTCAGGAAGCGGGCCGGGATGATCTGGTCGGTGTCGACATTGTCCCGCGGCAACGCGACGGCTGGCCCGGCGAGCCGGGTGATCGGCTCACGCGCCGGGCTCACGACAGCCTCCTCGGGTCGGTCACGACGCCGGTGACAGCGGCCGCCGCCGCGGTGGCCGGACTGGCGAGCAGCGTGCGCCCTCCGGGGCCCTGCCGCCCTTCGAAGTTCCGGTTGCTTGTCGAGACCGCCAGTTGACCGGGCTCGAGCTGGTCACCGTTCATCGCGATGCACATCGAGCAACCGGGCTCGCGCCACTCCGCCCCAGCTTCCGTGAAGATGCGGTCCAGTCCCTCGGCCTCCGCGGCACGCTTGACCTGACGCGACCCTGGCACCACCATCGCCCTGACGCCCGCCGCCACCCGGCGACCGCGGAAGATCGCGGCCGCATCCCGCAGATCCGAGAGCCGGCCGTTCGTGCAGCTTCCGATGAACACGACGTCGACAGGCTGACCGAGTAGCGGGCGGCCCGCCTCGACCTTCATGTAGGCCAGAGCCTGCTCGAGTGCCCGGCGTTCGCCCGCGTCGCCGAGCGACGCGGGCGCGGGCACCGCTTCGTCCAGCGCCACTGCCATCCCGGGATTCGTACCGAAGGTGATCATCGGCGCGAGCCCGGTGGCGTCGAGTGATACCTCACGGTCGAAGGTGGCCCCGTCGTCGGAGGGCAACCGCCTCCAACGCGCGGTCGCCTCTTCCCACTCCGCGTCGAGCGGCGAGCACGGCCGGCCGGCCAGGTAGTCAATCGTCGTGTCGTCGGGCGCGACCAGCCCCGCGCGGGCGCCGGCCTCGATCGACATGTTGCAGAGCGTCATCCGCTGTTCCATCGAGAGCGTGCGGATGGCCTCGCCCGCATATTCGATCACATGGCCGGTGCCTCCCCCCACGCCAACCGTCGAGACGATCGCGAGGATCAGGTCCTTGGCCGACACGCCGCCCGGCAGGCGTCCGCTCACGGCGATTCGCAACCGCCGCGGCCGGCGCTGGAGCAGGCACTGGCTGGCGAGCACCATTTCGACTTCGCTCGTCCCGATGCCGAACGCCAGCGCTCCAAACGCGCCGTGGGTCGCGGTGTGGCTGTCGCCGCACACGATGGTCATCCCCGGCTGCGTGAGACCGAGCTCGGGACCGATCACGTGCACGATGCCCTGGTGGGGGTGCCCGCGGTCGGCACACGGGACGCGGAACTCCTCGCAGTTCGACTGCAACTGGGCGATCTGTCGCGCCGCGACGGCGTCGGTGATCGGCATGTCGATCGGCGTGGTCGGCAGGCTGTGATCGACCGTGGCGAACGAGAGGTCGGGGCGACGAACGCCGATACCCCTGGCGCGCAGTCCTTCGAACGCTTGCGGTGAGGTCACCTCGTGCACCAGGTGCAGGTCGATGTAGATCAACGACGGCGCGCCGACCGGCTCGGAGACGACGTGCGCATCCCAGATCTTGTCGATGATCGTTCGGGGCGTCATCTCCGGATCCTGTCCACGACCGCCTGGCCAACCTCCTCGGTCGTCGCGGCATGCCCGGACCGCTTCAGGTCCGCCGTGACCACGCCGGCCGCGACGACTTCGTCGATGGCGCGGCTGATCGCCGCCGCCTCGGCCGCGAGCCCGAACGTGTAGTCGAGCATCGCCGAGGCCGAGCCAATCGCCCCGAGCGGGTTCGCGATGCCCATGCCCGCGATGTCCGGTGCCGATCCGTGCACTGGCTCGTAGAGGCCCGTGCGGCGCCCCGACGCCCGCCGATCACCGATCGACGCCGATGCGAGCATGCCAATCGATCCGCTCAGCACCGCCGCCTCGTCGCTGAGGATGTCACCGAACAGGTTCTCGGTGAGCACGACGTCGAAGCGGCGCGGGTTGACGACGAGCTGCATGGCACAGTTGTCCACCAGCAGGTGGTCGAGCGCAATGTCCGGAAAGTCGCGGGCGACGTCGGTGACGACCCGGCGCCAGAGCTGGGAATTCTCGAGAACGTTCGACTTGTCCACGCTGGTCACGCGCCGCCGCCGGCCGCGCGCCAGCTCGAAGGCCACGCGGGCGACCCGGTCGATCTCGGCGCGCGTGTACGAGAGCGTGTTGGTCGCGCGCTCGCCGGGGCCGCTGCCCGTCACGCCGCGCGGCGTGCCGTAGTACAGGCCGGACGTCAGCTCGCGCACGATGAGCAGATCGGTGCCTTCGACGATCGAGTTCTTGAGCGGCGAGGCGTCGAGAAGGGCGGGCCAGGCGCGCGACGGGCGCAGGTTGGCGAACGTCTTCAGCGCCTGGCGGAGTTGCAGCAGGCCGCGCTCGGGCCGGCGCTCGGGGGGCAGATCGTCGAACCGGGGAGCGCCGACGGCGCCGAGCAGGACCGCGTCGGTCTCCTCCGCCAGCCGAAGCGTGGCGGCCGGGAGGGGATCTCCGGCCTGCGCAATCGCCGCTCCGCCGATCAACCCGTCGAGCGCCTCGACCGAGTGTCCGAACACGCGAGCCACGCGCCGCACGACGGCCATCGCCTGCGCCGTGACCTCCGGGCCGATCCCATCCCCGGGGAGAACCAGAATACGTAGATCCATATCGACTCGATCAGGGCCCCGTCCGTGTGATCGCCGTCCCAGAGCCTGGTGCCCAGCGCCGGGAGTCGAGCTCGTCCACCGTCAGCTCGCGGCCTCCAGCTGGAACCCGGACGCGATCCTGGCGATCTCGTCGTCGGTCACACCCTTCTTGCGGTCGGCGAGCGCGATGAACTGAGCATACACGCCATCGACCTGCTCGGGCTTGAGCGGAACCCCGAGATCCTCGCAGCGCTGGCGCAGCGCGTGCCGGCCGCTGTGCTTGCCGAGGATCAGCTTGCTCTCGGGCACACCGACCGTGGCGGGCTCGATGATCTCGTACGTTGTCCGCTCCTTGAGGAACCCGTCCTGGTGGATGCCCGCCTCGTGGGCGAACGCATTGCGGCCGACGATCGACTTGTTCGGCTGCGGCCCGAAGGCAATCAGGCTGCTCAGGAGCTGGCTGGCGGGGAACAGGTGCTCGGTCGTGATGTCGGTGTGGTATCCGAGCCGATCCCGCCGCGTCCGGAGGATCATCACGATCTCCTCGAGCGCGCAGTTGCCGGCCCGTTCGCCAATGCCGTTGACCGTGCACTCCACCTGCCGCGCGCCCGCCTGCACCGCGGCCAGCGAGTTGGCAACCGCCAGGCCGAGGTCGTTGTGGCAGTGGACGCTGACGACTGCCCGGCCCTGCAGGTCATCGGCGATCGCCGCGATCATCGGGCCGAACTCATCGGGTGTGCAGTAGCCAACGGTGTCGGGGATGTTGACCGTGCTGGCGCCGGCTTCGACGACCGCGCGCACAACCTGCCGCAGGTACGCGGGGTCCGTTCGCGTGGCATCCTCCGCGGAGAATTCGACGTCCTCCACGTAACGCCGGGCGAGGCGGACGCCTTCGACCGCCTCGTCGAGCACCTGTTGGCGCGTCTTTCTCAGCTTGAACTTCAGGTGGATGTCGCTCGTGGCGATGAACGTGTGGATGCGCGGCCGGTTCGCGCCCTCGAGGGCGGCCGCAGCGCGCACGATGTCGGCGCGGCAGGCGCGGGCGAGCGCGGCAACCGTCGGCCCCGGGGCGTCGCGGGCGATGACGCCGACGGCCTCGAAGTCGCCGTCGGAGGCGATCGGAAAGCCCGCCTCGATGATGTCCACACCCAGGTCGACGAGCTTGGCCGCCATCCGCCGCTTCTCGCGAACCGTCATGCTGCAGCCGGGCGACTGCTCGCCGTCGCGCAGCGTGGTGTCGAAGATCAGGACGCGTTCAGCCATCGGTGTCCCTCCAGGAGTCGAGGGTCACTATCACCGCTGCAGGTGAATTTGACAAATTTATAGTTGTGGCGCGATGTATCAGTTGGCATAATGCCATAACTCACACTGATGGTTGGTGCGTCGTCGGCGATCGAGGGCTGCGCCCCCCTCGCCGTGTGTCGAAGGAGACGTGACCGTGGAATGGTATGCGCTGCAGGTGTTCCAGGCGGTGGCGACGGAGAAGAGCTTTTCGCGTGCGGCGGAGAAGCTGTACCGCACGCAGCCGGCCATCTCCCTCGGGATTCAGCGGCTCGAAGCCGAATTGGGCGAGCGGCTGATCGATCGGGCAGGCAAGGATCTGCTGCTGACCGACGCCGGGCAGATCGTCTTCGACTACGCCCGCAGGTTCGACAACCTGCGCGCGGAGATGGACAACGCCCTCGCCGAGCTGCGCGACAACTCGGCGGGGCGGCTGACCATCGGTGCCAACGAGTCCACCACGCTCTATCTGCTGCCGCACATCGCGGCGTATCGACGCTCGTATCCGCGCGTCCACGTGCAGGTGCGCCGCAGCCTGTCGAGCAAGATCCCGTCGCAGCTCGTCGAGGGCGACTTGGAACTCGGGGTCATCAGCTACGATCCGCAGGACCCGCGCCTGGTCGTCACGACGATCTACATCGATCATCTGGCGTTCATCGTCTCGCCGCAGCACCGGCTCGCATCCCGGAAGTCGGTCTCGATTCGCGAGCTCGGGATGGAGATCTTCATCGCCCACAACGTCGTCTCCCCGTATCGGAACCTGGTGCTGCGCGCGTTCCAGCGCCACAAGGTACCGCTCAACATGGACGTGGAGATGCCGACCGTCGAGACGATCCGGAAGCTGGTGCAGGACAACGAGGGTGTGGCGTTCCTGCCGAAGATGTGCGTCGAACAGGAGATCGAGCGAGGGGCGTTGCGCGAGGTGATCGTCAAGGAGATGAAGATCGCGCGCGAGATCCGGCTGATCTACCCTGCCAAGCGGGGCCTCAGCCACGCGGCGAAGGCGTTTCTCGACCTGATCAAGAAGGGATAGCCGGCAGCGCCCGGCGCTGGCTCTCCGTCAAGCCGATCGGACGCGGAGTTCCGCGAGCGCGGTCTGGCGGAGTTCCTCGTTGTCCACCCGCTCGCTGCTGCTCGGGACCTGGCCGGGTTCGAGCAGCAGGACGTCGGCGATACCGCCGAGCGCGGTCAGGGTCCCGGTCGGCAGCTTCTTCGCCACCGCAGTCAGCAACGTGTGCAGGCCGTCTGCAGCCAGTCTCACGCCGTCCAGTTCGGCGCGCGTGGCCACGACGCGCAACTCGGTGGAGCCGTGGCGCGTCAACCGGCCGACCGACAGCCGCCTGAGGAGGGCGCCGGCCAGCGCCTCTTCACCGATGCGGGCGATCGCCTGCCGGCACGCGGAGCGAACCTGTGCGGCGCGGTCACGGAGCCCTTCCACCAGCACGCCGGCAGCGTCGGGCCCCGTGGCGGCCAGGCACTCCACGGCGGCATCGCGGACCGCCGCTTCGGGATCCCGCAGCAGCGCGGCCACGGAAGCCGCGGCCCGCTCGTCGTGTAGCGCCGTCAGCGCCGCGAGCGCGCCGCGCCTGTGGGCCGCATCGCGATCGGAGAGCGCGGCCACGAGGGCGTCCACCGCCGCCGACCCTTCAGCGGCCGCCTCGTCGAACCGGCCGTGCAGCACGGCGTGCACGATGCGCTCGGAGGCGTCGGCGGGAGACCAATCGAAGGACTTGAGCGCGGTGGTGACGGCCGCCTTCTGATCGCGGTCGCCCGCCGGCAGCGCCGCCAGGAGCGCGGCGACGGCCTCCGGGCTTGCGATCCGCGCGAGGCCCTGGACGGCCACTTCGCGCACACTGCGGTCGCGGTCCCCAAGCGCCGCTCGCAGCGCGTCGACGGCCGCGGCGTCGCGAATCGCCCCCAACGACTCCGCCGCACCGCGCCGAGTGGTCGGATCCTTGTGGGCGAGTGCGCTCCGAAGCCCGGGAACGGCTTCGACGCGGCCCGCGCGCGCCAGGGCGGCGGCCGCCGCCTGGCGCACGCTCGAGCGGTCGTCTTCGAGCGCCGACACGAGCGCCGTGGCTGCAGCCACGCCGCCAATGGCACCGAGCGCGTCGATCGCACCCTCCCGAACCTTCGCGTGCCTGTCCGTGAGCAGCGTGACCAGCGCGGTGACGGCGCCTGGCCCGGTCCGGCCCAACGCCCGGATCGCGGCGGCGCGCACGGCCGCCGCGCCCGCGCTCTCGCGAATCTGGTCGGCTCCCTGGATGAGCCGCGCGAGCGGCATCACCGTCTCTGGACTGGCGATTGCGCCGAGCGCTTCTGCGGCGCCTTCCCGCACGGTCCACTCCGGATCCTGTGTCAACGGCTCGAGTGTCGCGATTGCGGCGTTCTTGCCGGCCACGCCGAGCGACAGCGCCGCCCGGCGACGGGTGGCCGCATCGCGTGATTTCAGCTGGAACGAGGTAAACAAGCCCACGGCACGTCCTTTCGACGAGCGACGATCATATCAACACTGCGCCCGCCGGCACGCCGGTCTGCTCTCGTGTCCGTGTTCTCTCCTTGTTCTCTGCCTGCTCTGTGCAACCCGCGATCCGTCCACTTGCAGTAGAATCGGCCGTCGGCGAGATGCCCAGCAAGGAGAAGTGCACATGCGTGGTTCTGTCGCTGGTTCGTGGTTCCTGCTCGCGTGCCTGGTGTCGTTCACCGCAGCCGGGTGCGGTCCTCGCGTCGATCCGGCCGACATGGTCCTGACCAACGGGCGCCTCGCCACGGTCGATCCGTCGAGGGCGACGGCCGAGGCCATCGCCATCCGCGGCGACAGGATCGAAGCCGTCGGTACGATTGCCGAGATGAAGGCCTATATCGGCCCGAAGACCGAGGTGATCGATCTTGCCGGTCGGTTTGCCATGCCCGGGTTCATCGAATCGCACGCCCACTTCACCGGCGTGGGCGCCGCCAAGATGCAACTGGAGCTGATGAAGACGCGAAGCTGGGAGGAAATCGCCGCGCTGGTGGCTGACGCCGCGAAGACGGCGCGGCCGGGAGAGTGGATTCTCGGCCGAGGCTGGCATCAGGAGAAGTGGACGCACGCGCCCGCCGGAGCGGTCGAGGGCTTCCCCACGCACGAACTGCTCAGCCAGGCGGCGCCGAACAACCCGGTGCTCCTCACCCATGCCAGCGGTCACGCCACGATTGCCAATGCCAAGGCGATGGAACTGGCAGGGATCACGAAGCAGACACCGAACCCGCCCGGTGGCGAGATCATCAAGGACGCGAAGGCCAATCCGATCGGCGTGTTCCGCGAGACGGCCTCGGGCCTGGTCCACAAGGCGCTGAACGATGCGCGCGCCCGCCGCACCCCGGAGCAGGTGAATGCCGATGCCGACCGCGAGGTCGAGTTGGCGGCGCGCGAGTTCCTGTCCAAGGGCATCACTTCGGTCCACGACGCCGGCACGTCGTTCGCCACGGTGGATCGGTACAAGCGATTTGCCGACGCCGGGAAACTGGGCGTCCGGCTGTACGTGATGCTCGGCGAGGACAACGCCGACCTGGCGCAGAATCTGGCGAAGTACCGGATGATCGGCGCGGCGAACGGCCACCTCACCGTCCGGTCGATCAAGCGCCTGATGGACGGCGCGCTCGGTTCGCGGGGCGCGTGGCTGCTCGAGCCGTACGCCGATCTCCCCGGCAAGACCGGCCTGAACACCGAGTCGCCGGACGTGATGAAGGAGACGGCGCGGCTGGCCATCGAGAACGGATACCAGTTGTGCACCCATGCGATCGGTGATCGTGCCAACCGCGAGACGCTGAATGTCTACGAGCAGGCCTTCAAGGCGCATCCCGACCAGAAGGACCTGCGGTGGCGCGTCGAGCACGCACAGCACATCAACGCGGCCGACATCCCGCGCTTCGGGCAGTTGGGCGTGATCGCGTCGATGCAGGGCATCCACTGCACGTCCGACGCGCCGTATGTCCTCGCCCGGCTCGGACGCCAGCGCGCGGACGAAGGCGCGTACGTCTGGCAGAAGCTGATGAAGTCCGGCGCGGTGGTGGCAAACGGGACCGACGCGCCGGTCGAGGAAGTCGATCCGCTGCCCGGCTACTACGCGCTCGTCACCCGGCGCCAGAAGAACGGCGAGGTGTTCTACGGCGACCAGCGCATGACCCGCGAGGACGCCCTCCGGGCCTACACGCTGAACGGCGCCTTCGCGGCCTTCGAGGAGAAGACGAAGGGCTCCCTGACGCCCGGCAAGGTCGCCGACATCACCGTGCTATCGGCCGACATCACCACGGTGCCCGAGGATCAGATCCAGAGAGCGGAGGTGCTCTACACGATCGTCGGGGGGAAGGTGGCGTACAAGAAATAGGCTCTGGGTTCCAGGCGCCGGGTGACCGGCGCGAGGACGCGTGCCGGCGCTTGACACCACCACGGTGCTGCGCCACGATGAGCTGTTTCCGAACAGGAGGACCCCATGAAGCTGTGGACGAACCGTCTTGGCTGGTCGGTGTGCCTGATCCTCGCGGTCGTGTGCGCGGCGACGCCGGCGTTGGCGCAGGGGACGACAGCTGGCCGAACGAAGCTGAACGTCAATACGGCGACGGCGGCGGAACTCCAGACGCTGCCGACCGTCGATGCCGCGATGGCAGCGAAGATCATGGCAGGACGGCCCTACGGGTCCGTCTCGGACATGTCGAAGGCCGGGATCCCGGTCTCGACGCTCTCGGCGATCCGGCCGCTCGTGACATTCGGCGTCGCGAAGTCGGCGAAGGCGCCGGCGGCGCCGGCCGTCGAGGCCAAGGCCCCCGATGCGGCCGCAGCCAAGGCCGCTGAAGGTGCGGTGGCCAAGCCAGCCGAGTCCGCCACGCCCGCCACGCCTCCCGCCGCTGTGAAAGCGCCGGCCAAGTCCTCGAAGAGCAGCAA
Organism: Vicinamibacterales bacterium; assembly: GCA_036504215.1. NCBI lineage: Bacteria > Pseudomonadati > Acidobacteriota > Vicinamibacteria > Vicinamibacterales > Vicinamibacterales bacterium. The sequence continues at coordinate 52,526 of DASXVO010000007.1, forward strand.
GACCGGCGGCACGGCCATGGACAAGGCCAACCGCGCGCTCGAGCGCGGCGGCGTGGCTGAGGCGCGAGGCGACGAGGCCATGGCAAAGAGCGGCCAGATGCCGAAGCGCGAACCGCCGGTCAAGGGCATGGTCTGGGTCAACACGGCGAGCGGGATCTTCTACACGGAGGGCGATTCCCGCTACGGCACCACGCACGAAGGCACGTTCATGACCGAGGCGGACGCGGTGAAGGCCGGCTACCGGATGGCGAAGACGAACATGGGGAAGAAGAAGTAGCGGACCGTGCAGCCGGCGCCAGCGGCGTAATGGCGCCGAGCGGCGCCACAGGCGGTTCTCCCGGGTACACCACGCGTTCGAGGAACAGGCCCGAGGCCGGCGCGGTCACGCGCGCCGGCACCGGCGACCGGCGCTCGAAGAACCCTTCGATGTCGGCCAGCGTCAATTGTCTGCGCCCAACCTCGACCAGCACCCCGACGATCCGCCTCACCATCTTCCACACGAAGTGCGACCCGGTGACCCGCACGAGGAGGAGGTCACCGTCCTCCTTGACCTCGATCCCCTCGAGTTGGACGAGCGTGGAGATCTCGTCGGGGTCGCTGTCGGTGAACGACTGGAAGTCGCGCATCCCGACAAACAGGCGCGACGCCTGCCGTATCGCCTCGACGTCGAGATCCTCTTTCACCCACCAGACGAACGGTTTCGCGAACGCCGTCCGCCGACGTGCGATCTGGTAGACGTAACTCCGCGAGACCGCGTCGTGGCGGGCGTGGAAGCGGTGGGGCACCGGCGCCACGGCGAGGACGTTGATGTCCGCCGGGAGCATGTCGTTGATCTGTCGTCGCAGCTGTTCAGGCGCCACCGGGCGGGGCACGTCGAGATGCGCCACCTGCGCGATCGCATGGACGCCGGCATCGGTCCGACCCGATCCCTGCAACTCCACGGCAGCGCCACCCGCCGCCTCGCGCGCGGATCGCAGCAACTCGCCCTGGACGGTCCGAGCGTTCTTCTGCACCTGCCAGCCGCTGTAGCGCGTGCCGGCGTACTCGATGGTCAGGCGATAGCGGGGCATGGGTGCTGGCTGCCGGTCCGCGGGTCCGGAGCCTATATCCCTCCTCCCTCGGAGTAGAGCACCTGCTTCACCTCCACCTGGCTGATCCGGCTCCCTGGCGGCACCGAGTGCGTGAGCCACACGTTGCCGCCAATCTGTGAACCGGCGCCCACCGTGATCCGGCCGAGCACCGTGGCCCCACTGTAGATGATCACATCGTCCCCGACGATCGGGTGCCGCGGCACGCCCTTGACCGGATGGCCGTGTTCGTCGAGCGGGAAGCTGCGCGCACCGAGCGTCACTCCCTGATAGAGGCGCACGCGCTCGCCGATGACGCACGTCTCGCCGACGACCACGCCGGTGCCGTGGTCGATGAAGAAGTGAGAGCCGATCTGTGCGCCCGGATGGATGTCGATGCCGGTCATGCCGTGCGCCTGCTCGCTGATGATCCGGGGCAGCAGCGGGACCTCGAGCCGATAGAGTTCGTGCGCCAGGCGATGGCACGTCAGCGCGAGGATGCCGGGATAGCAGAGGATGGTCTCTACGGGGCTCGTCGCTGCCGGGTCGCCCTCGTACGCCGCCTGCACATCCGTCGCCAGCAACCGCCGTACCGCCGGCAGCCGATCGAAGAACTCGCGCGACACGCCCCGAGCGCGCTCCTCGCAGTCCATGCACCGCCCTGGATCGCGTTCCCGACAAGCGAAACAGAACGCCCGCCGCACCTGTTCGGCGGTCGTCCGGAACAGGCGGTCGAGCGTCGCGCCGACGTGGAATCGCAGCGCCTCCGCGCTCAGCTCCGACGTGGTGCCGACGTAACCTGGGAAGAGCGCGGCGCGGAAGTCGTCGATCGTCCGCGCCATCGTCTCGCGCGAGGGCAGGTGCGGATGGCAGCCCTCGGACTCCGGCCGCACCAAGCCGTCCTCGGTCGCACACAGAGCCTGGACGATGGCGGACAGGGCTGGCCCGGAGACCGGCGTCCGCTGCGGGTCCTCGCCGGACGCTCGTGGCCAGTGAGGCGTGTTCATGGCTGGTCCTCCAGGGCTGCGATCTGTTCCCTCGTTCGAGCATAGCAGGTCGCGTGGTGGGGACGAAGCGCGGTATCGCGCGGAGTGGGCTGAGCTACAATGGGCAACTGGGTCACCTGAACCGAATCGCGAGGTCACGCCGATGGCGATCATGAGAAGCGTCCTGCTGGCTGGCGCCGAAAGCGTCTGGCTGCGCGAGAAGGCGATGCGCTACCGGTTCGTCCGCCGGTCGGTGTCGCGCTTCATGCCGGGCGAGACGATGAACGAGGCGCTCGAGGCGTGCGACAGGCAGCAGCGTGAACGGGGGACCGCGACGATTCTCACGCACCTCGGCGAGAACCTGACCAGCCTCGCGGAAGCCGAGGCCGTCACCGCGCACTACCTGCAGGTGATGGACCGGATCATCGCCGCCGGCCTGAACGTGCAGGTGTCGGTCAAGCTGACCCAGCTCGGCCTCGATCTCGGCCTCGATGCGTGCTATGAGAACCTCGCGGCGCTCGTGACGCGCGCCGAGTCGCGCGGCAACTTCATCTGGATCGACATGGAGAGCACGAAATACGTCGATCCCACGCTCTCCTTGTTCCGTCGCGCACGGCAGCGCTGGTCGCGGGTCGGGATCTGCCTGCAGGCCTATCTGCGGCGGACCGAGGCCGACCTCGACGCGCTTCTTCCGCTGGCGCCCGCCGTCCGACTGGTGAAGGGGGCGTATCGCGAGCCGCCGGACCTGGTGTTCCCCGCCAAGGCCGACGTGGACGAGAACTACTTCCGACTGGCCGATCGCATGCTGCGGCCCGAACTGCCGTCGGGCACCTTCCTCGGCATCGGCACCCACGACGAGCGGCTCGTGCGGCGGCTGCGTGCGGCGATCGAGTCCCGCGGCCTCGCGCCTGCGTCATGCGAGTTCGAGATGTTGTACGGGATCCAGCGGCCCCTGCAGGCGCGGCTCACGCGCGAAGGCGCGCCGCTGCGCGTGCTGATCAGCTACGGCGAATTCTGGTTCCCGTGGTACATGCGCCGGCTGGCCGAGCGACCGGCCAACGTCCTGTTCGTCGCCAAGAGCCTGCTGGCCGGATAGAGCCGGCCGCCTCTTCTGCTATCCTGGTCATTGGGACTACTCACAACCGAACCGCAGCGTGGACCTGCCACCGAGAACGGCGTGCGGGCCTTCACGCGTGCCGAAGCCCCGCGCGAGAGTGTGGCGCAAGCCCGAGCGGCTTGCGCGGAGATATTGCATGCCTAACGTCTGTCTGCTCGTCGTGCTCCTCTTGGCGTCGCCTTCGCTTGTGCTGGCCGCGCCGCGGACCATCACGGTGAGTCCGGGCAAGCCCCTTCGCGCGTCGGTCGGCGGCAGCGGGGCAGTGGCGCGCATCGTCACCCTGACGGTTGGTGACAACATGAAGTTCGACCCGGCGACGATCACCGCAAAGCCCGGAGAGCCGTTGAAGGTGGTGCTGAAGGACGTGGGCCAGATGCCGAAGACCGCGTTGGGGCACAACTTCGTGCTGCTGAAGAAGGGGGCCGATCCGAAAGGGTTCGTCGACAAGTCGGCGGGCGCACGCGGTACGGATTTCATCGCGCCTGCCGTGAAGGATGAGGTGCTGGCGAGCACGAACCTCGTCGGGCCGGGGGAGACCGCGGAGGTGTCGTTCGTGGCGCCGACACGCCCCGGCGAGTACACTTACCTATGCTCGTTCCCAGGTCACTTCGCCATGGGCATGAAGGGAACGCTCACGGTGAAGTGACACTACGGCGCCTTCGGAGCTTCGTGGCCGTCCTGGCGGGGTACATCGTATTCGCCCTTCCGGCGGCCGCGTTGTTTCCGCTGCCTCAGGCCGGCCAGCACGCGTCGCAGCCACGCCCGTTTTCGAGCTTCGACATGGGCTACGGGGCGGTGCTGGCGGTGGCCGCGGGCTACCTGGCGGCACTGCTTGCCGGCCGACGCCCGCTGGCCCATGCGCGCATCGTGAGCATGATCATCGGCGCCGTCGCCCTGGCGTCGCTCGTCATCCGGCTCGGTCACGGATCGGTGTGGACCGAATTGACCGCGATCCTCATCTTTGCGCCGTTGTCGCTGGCTGGAGGCTGGCTGCGCGATCAGCAGGAACAGGCGCGCCGACGGGACACGTAGTGCCCGCGAGGAACCGCCGCACGAGAGGTTCCTGCTGGGCATGCTCGAGCAGGAAGGCATCGTGGCCGTAGTCGCTCGGAAGGCATCGATACTCGACCGGCCGGCCGGTCGCCTCCAGTGCTGCCGCCACGCGCTCGAGTTGATACGGCGGGTACAGCCAGTCGGATGAGAACGCCAGCAGGAGGTAGCGAGCCCGGCTGCCGGCCAGCGCTTCCTCGAGCGACCCGTGGCCTTCCGACAGGTCGAAGTAGTCGATCGCCTTCGTGACGTAGAGCAGTGAATTCGCGTCGAAGCGCTGGACGAAGCTCGCGCCCTGGTGCTCCAGGTAGTGTTCCACCTCGAACTCCGGCCGACCGAGGGAATACGCCAGGCCATTGCGGGCTCGGCGTCCGAACTTCCGCTCCATGCCGACGTCCGACAGATAGGTGATGTGGCCCACCATGCGGGCCACCGAGAGACCCGCCTCGGGCCCGGCCCCGGGTTCGTAGCGTCCACCTTGCCAGGCGGGGTCCGCCATCACCGCGCGGCGCGCGACCTCGTTGAACGCAATCTGTTGAGGCGAGTGCCGGTCGGTTGCCGCAAGGGTGATGACGCGCTGTACCCAATCAGGGTACAAGCGGGCCCACGCGAGAGCCTGCATCCCGCCCATCGATCCCCCGGCTACCGCCGCGAGCGATCGGACTCCGATCCGTTCCAGCAGCCGGTGCTGGACGCGAACCATGTCCCAAATCGTGACCATCGGGAAGTCAGGTCCAAACGGGCGCGCCGTCTCGGGGTTGACCGACGAGGGGCCAGTCGTGCCGTAGCAGCTGCCGAGGACACTCGAACTGATCACACAATAGCGGCGGGTGTCGAAGGCCCTTCCGGGGCCAATCATCACGTCCCACCACCCAGGTCTGGCCGCGCCCTCGTGCCACCCCGCGGCGTGAGCGCCGCCGGAGAGCGCGTGGCAGACGAGGATGATGTTCGAGCGGTCGCGGTTGGGCGTCCCGTACTGCTCCCACGCGACCGTGATCGGACCGAGCCGCCGCCCGCAGTCGAGCGGCAGCCCCTCCTGACACACCGTCGTGTGCTCTGTCGTGACCAGGCCTATTCCCGCCGCATCGTGCGCGTTCATCTCTCCATCCCTCCCCAGGTCTGCGCGTGCCCCCGGCGTCCCTGGCAGTTCATCCGACTGCCTACCCCACGAGCAACAACGGCCTCCGATCGGCCGTCGCCTTCTGCGACGCCGTGATGGCCTGATCGAGGTCGTCGAGGATGTCGGCGATGTCCTCGGTGCCGATCGACAGGCGCACGAAGTCGTCGGTCACGCCGGTTGAGGCGCGTTCCTCGGCCGACAGTTGCTGATGCGTGGTGGACGCCGGGTGGATGATCAGGCTCTTGGCGTCGCCAATGTTCGCGAGATGGCTGAACAGCTTCACCGAGTCGATCAGTTTCACGCCCGCCTCGAGACCACCGCGGATGCCGAAGCCGATGATGGCGCCCGCCCCGTTCGGCAAGTACCGCCTCGCGCGCTCGTAGTCGGGGTGATCGGGCAGCAGGGGATAGCTGACCCAGGACACGTGCCGGTTGCCCTTCAGCCACTCGGCGACCGCAAGCGCGTTGCGGCAGTGCGCCTTGATTCGGAGCGGGAGCGTTTCAAGTCCCTGGATGAACTGGAACGCATTGAACGGCGAGAGGCAGGGGCCGAGGTCGCGGAGCAATTGCACGCGAGCCTTGATGATGTAGGCCGCGCCGCGGAGCACCGCGCGATCGTGCAGGCCGAACGCGTCCCAGAACACCAGACCGTGATAGGAGGGGTCGGGTGCCGTGAATTCCGGGAACTTGCCGTTTGCCCAATCGAACCGGCCGGAATCGACGATGGCGCCACCAATCGAGGTTCCGTGGCCGCCGATGAACTTGGTCAGGGAATAGACGACGATGTCGGCGCCGTGATCGAAGGGCCGGAAGATCATCGGGGACACGGTATTGTCCACGATGAATGGAACGGCGTGGTCGTGGGCGATCTTCGCGATCGCCTCGAAGTCGTCGACGTTGTTCTTCGGGTTGCCGATCGACTCGGTGTAGACGAGCCGCGTCCTGCCGTCGATGGCTCGGGCGAAGGCCGACGCGTCCGACGAATCGACGAAGCGCGTCTCGATCCCGAGTCTCGCGAATGTGTGCTTGAACAGGTTGTAAGTGCCGCCGTAGAGCGCGCTCGTCGAGACGATGTTGTCGCCGGCGCGGGCGATGTTCAGGACGGCAACCGTGATCGCCGCCTGGCCAGACGACACCGCGAGGGCACCCACTCCGCCGTCGAGTCTTGCCAGCCGCTCCTCGAGCACAGCGGTCGTGGGGTTCGTGATTCGCGTGTAGATGTTCCCGAACTCCTTCAGCGCGAACAGGCTGGCGGCCTGCTCCGCCGATTCGAACACGTACGACGTCGTCTGGTAGATCGGAACCGCACGCGCATGGCTGGCCGCATCCGGCGTGTGGCCCGCGTGGATCGCGAGGGTCGAAGGGCGATAGCTGGTGGTGTCGGACATGATTCAGTGTTCCTTTCTCCGGTGTCTATTGAACCTGCGGCCAGGCGGGCACGCCGGCCGTATGCCGTGAACGGTCGCTCTGAAGGACGTTGAGGAACGATGAGGTCGAGCGGGCGCGCGCGATGGCGAGCAAATCGGAGACGACCGCGACGGCCGTGGGATCGCCGCCGGCTCCCTGGCCGGAGAACGCCGTCTCGCCGCCCAGTTCTCCGGTGACGACCACGACGTTCTGGCAGCCCTGCGCGCGGGCGACGGGGCTGTCGAGGGGGACGACGACAGGACCCACCGAGGCGCGTACGTGCGGGCGTGCGCCATCGATGCGCTCGGCACGCGAGACCTGGCGAATCGTCCGGCCGGCAGTGCGTGCGCGGGCCAGGTCGTCGGGGGTGATGTTGGCGATCGACGCGCAATCGATCGCTTGCGGTCGGACGCGGATCTTGAAGCCGACGGCGCAGAGGATGGCCAGCTTGGCACAAGCGTCCACACCGTCCACATCCGCGCGCGGGTCCGCTTCGGCGTACCCGCGCGCCTGCGCCTCGGCGAGGGCATCTGCGAACGACAGGCCCGCCCCGTCCATCCGGCTGAGGATGTAGTTGCACGTGCCGTTGAGCACCGCTTCGATCTTCACCAGGCGGTCGCCGGCGAGGCCATCCTGCACGGCGCGGATGACCGGCACCCCACCGGCCACGGCCCCTTCGAACCGCAGTTGTTGGCGATAGCGCGCTGCGAGGCCGAGCAGTTCCGGCCCGCGTTCCGCCACCAGTTGCTTGTTGGCGGTGACCACGGACTTGCCGGCCCGGATGGCCTTTTCCGCCCAGGTGCAGGCCTCGACAACGCCGCCCACCAGTTCGACAACGACGTCGATGTCGCGGTCCAGGAGGGCGTCAAATCGATCCGTCCACTCGACAGAGGATGCCAACCAGCCGGGTCGCGCACGGCCGTGCCTGGTACAGACGCGTACCAGGCGGAGTCGATGACGGTGTTCGCGGGTGAGCAACCGCGCGACGGCGCTGCCGACCGTTCCGAATCCAATCAATCCAACCCTGGTTGTCATGGCCGTGCTCCTCGTCATCCGCCCCGCATGTCGCCCAGAAAGCAAAAAGGCCGTCGCCCGCGTGTGCTGCGGATGACGGCCCCTTTGTGCTGCTTTGGTTGTGGCCCGGCTACATCATCCGCCTGCACGCCTCCGCATGGACATCGCGGCCATGCTCCGCATGCGCATCGCCATACCCATCGACACCACGGCGCTCACGGCGGTCAGCCGGGCGCTCGAAGACGATGAGTCGAAGATGAAAAGGGTCACTGGAAACGATCCGTGCGCACAAAACAAAACCCGCCGCTGGTTGTCCAGGTCGGCGGGTTCCGGTGTCGTTCGGCTGTTGGTTGGTTCTAGCTGCCGATCGCACACACCCCGCCGACACGCATGCCCATCGACATGGGCATTCGCATCGACATGGTGGTGGTGCGCGGCAACATTGGAGGCAGTATACATGGGGGATCGGGAAAAGTGCAAGGTGCTGGGTGCGAAGTGCCAGGTGCGATACTCTCGCGTATGATTGACCCGGCGACTCGATCACCGGGAGCGCCTGGACGTGCGAAGAGGCGTGGAGGAGTAGGCGATGACATCGAACGACTCAGGGATCACACGACGTCGACTTCTGACGGGCATCCTCGGGACGGCCGCCGCAGCGACGCTGGCGGGTTCGCGTGTCCAGGCGGCGCCGGCCGGCAAGATCCGAGTGGTTCGCGTCGAATCACCGAGGGTGTGGAACGGCGACAGGCGCGATCCGAAGGTCGTCGCAGCCATGCTCGAGCGCGGCATCACCGCGTTCACGGGCCAGAAGCGGGCCGACGATGCCTGGCGGCAGTACTTCAAGCCGGGCATGCGCGTGGGCCTCAAGATCAACCTGCTCGGACGCCCGCTCGTCTACACGGCGCGTGAGTTGACCGAGGCGGTGGCGGCGGGGGCGCTCTCGGCGGGCGTGAAGCCGTCGGACATCGTCGTGTGGGATCGTCACGCGGACCATTTCGGCCCGACCGACTACAAGCCGGGCACGGGACGGCTCGGCGAGCGCATCCAGACGGGCGGCCGCTACGACCAGACGAAGGTGCTGAAGGCGTCGGGAGGCCACGCGCCGCTCGACACGACGGTTGCCGAGACCGACGTCACCATCAACCTGCCCGTTCTGAAGGACCATGGCGGAGCGGGCGTGACGCTCGCGCTCAAGAACATCGCGTTCGGCTGCTACAGTCATCACCGGTCGGCGCATGGCGGCAACTGCGACCCGTACATCGCGGAGGCGTACGAACACTACCTCACGCAGACCAAGGTGCCGCTGATCGTCCTCGACGCGACGAACGGCTGCTTCGACGACGGCCCGCAGCCGCGGAATCCGGATGGGATCTGGCGGGAGAATGCGATCTACATCGCGGCCGACCCGGTGGCGCTCGATGTCGTCTGCCGGCAGGTGATCCTCGACAAGCGCCGCGCGGCCGGGCTGAGCGACAAACTGCGTCAGAGCCGGCACATCGAAACCGCCGCCGAGAAGCGCCTGGGCGTTGGCGACCCGGGGAAGATCGAGCTCGTGACGATGAGGGTCTGAGGCTGCGGTTCCGGTGCGCCACGTTCCTGTCATGACGTCTCGTCGATTCACACCGTGCCGGGGGGCCGCGAGCGGCCTCCTGGCGATCCTCGTCGTCCTCGGCGGGGCCACCGCTGCGCGGGGGGCGGATACGGTCCACCCGCTGCGTGCCTCGACGCCGCCCATCATCGACGGCCGGCTGGACGAGGTCCTCTGGCAGAACGCGCCGAGCGCGTCCAATTTCAAGACCTGGCTCCCGGACTACGGCGCCGACCTCTCCGAACGCACGATCGTCTACTACGCCTACGACGCGGAGAACCTCTACTTCGCCATCCGCGCCTTCGACCGCGAGCCGTCGAGGATCAAGGCATCGATGGCCAGCCGCGACAACACCCGTCAGGACGACTGGATCTGCATCAACCTCGACTCGTTCAACGATCAGCAGGCGCTCTACAGTTTCTACGTGAACCCGCTCGGCATCCAGTCCGACAGCCGGTTTGCCGCGAACAAGGAGGACCTCGGCTTCGATGCCGTCTGGTACAGCGCTGGTCGAATCGACGAGCAAGGGTACACCGTCGAGGTTCGCATCCCGTTCAAGAGCATCCGCTATACCCGCAAGAACCCGGTCACGATGGGAGTCATCGTCGAACGCATGATCAGCCGGAAGTCCGAGGACGGGACGGTTCCCGGGCTGGACCCGAGGATGGGGATGAACTTCGTCATCCAGACGCAGCCGATCGAGTTTGCGGACATCAGGCACTACACGCTGCTCGAGGTGTTGCCTGCGGCCACCTACAGCCGCCAGCACGCCGCACAGGCGGGCCAGTTGCGGCAGACGTCGTCAGGGGCGGACGTCGGCGTGACGGCCAAATTCGGCATCACCGCGGAGTTGACGGTTGACGGCACCTACAACCCTGACTTCAGTCAGGTGGAGGCGGACGCTGGCCAGATCGACGTCAACCTGCGAGCGCCGCTGTACTTCCCTGAGAAGCGTCCGTTCTTTCTCGAGGGCCAGGATGTCTTCAATCTCGGCGGGCCGGCGCAGACCGGGCCGCTGCAGGCGGTGGTCCACACGAGGACGATAGGGGACCCGTTGACCGGCGTGAAACTCAGCGGCAAGGTGAGCCGCCGCGACACGCTGTCCGTTCTCTACGCCGCCGACGAACTGGCGGCGACCGGAGGGTCCCCTCGACGCCCGGGTGCGGAACCCGATTACGCCCACGTGACGGTGCTCCGCTACAAGCACGCGCTGAACCAGGACGCCTACCTGGGCGGGTTCGTGACCGACCGCGAGCAAGGGTCGGCGTTCAACCGCGTGGCGGGTGGCGACGGCACGATTCGGCTGAGCGATTCGGCGGCGCTCGGGTTCTACGCCCTGGGGTCGGCCACCGGAGTCGACAACGAGCCCAGCGCCGCGGCCGGGCGCGCGGTCGGCGTGGAGTATTTCCGCGACACGCGGAACCTCGCGCTCACGTTCGGAGGAAACGACATCTCGCGTGAGTTCGCCACCGAGACCGGCTACCTGACGCGCAACGGCGTGACCAGCGTCCGTGCCATTGTCGGACCAAAGTTCTATCCCAGCCGAGGGATCGTGCGGCGCATCGAGACGTCGTTGACGACCGAGCAGACGCGCGACGCGTTCAGTGGCATCTGGGAGACGTTCAATCAGGCGTCCGCCACCGTACGCTTCCGCGGGGCCATCTCGTGGCAATCGGCCTACCACCTGTCGAGCGAAGTGTTCTCGGGAAAGAAGTTCGGCACGTCTGGATTCTCGACGACCGTGTCGGCGCAAGTGACCAAGCGGGTGCGGCTGAGCGGGAGCGTGGCCGGACGCGACGCCATCTACTACTCGACCGAGCCGTTCGGCGGGCATACCGTGCAGGCTGTCGCGGCCGTCGTCTACCAGCCGTCGGAACAATGGTACCAGCAGGTGTCGGTCACCTACGCCAACTTCGATCGCGCCTCGGGTGGCGAGCGGCTGTACGACTACGCGATCGCGCGCAGCAAGACCAGCTTCCAACTGAATCGCTTCCTGTTCTTCCGTGCGATTCTCGAGTACAACTCGTTCCGCCGGCAGTTGCTCACCGACTTTCTCGCGTCGTTCACCTACATCCCGGGAACCGTGCTCTTCGCCGGTTACGGGTCGCTCTACGAGCGGACCAGGTGGGACGGTCTCGAGAACGTGCGCGTCCAGTCGTTGCGCGAGGTTCGCCGCGGCCTGTTCCTCAAGGCATCGTACAACTGGCGCCTGTAGATCGAGGCGTCGTCGCGCCTCTCGCGCAACCGGCCACGGGCGCGACGCTCCTTCGGAAAGCCACTCGACGGACCGCCAAGGGCACGTGGACTGCACGAACACGACCGACTGGCGGTCGTCCGAACCGGCGATCGAGCCTGTGCGGCCTCTGCGGGTTCGGGGATAGAATTTCGAGTTTCCGGCTCAGGAACGCCCGGCGTCTTTCGGGGGCGCGGCCTGGAACCCCGTGGCGCGCCGCCCGAAGCCGGCGTCGACGAGGTACGGCGCCAGCGGGTGGCGCGTCGCGTCCACACCATCGATCTCGCCAATCAACATCCCATCGCGTTCGCTGCCGCCGGTGGCGAGCGCGTAGAGCATGCGGGCGACCTCGCGCGCCACGAGCGTGCGTGATGGCTCGTCCTCGGGCAGGAACGTGAGGAACTGGCGATCCGCCCTTCCGACGTACGCCGCGAGGCTGCCGTTGACGAGCGCGACGCCCGCGCCGGCCGAGCGCGTCGGACCGCGCCGCGCCTCGCGTCCCGGCTCCGTCGCCGACGGCCACCGCAGGATGGCACCATATGGATTCGCGGGATCGGTCGCAGCCAGATAGACGGTCTGCGGCACGTCGGGTTCGTCGCCTACCGAGCGCAGGAGGTCCACCGCCCCCGGCAACGCGAACTGGGTGGCGCCCAGGTTGCCCACGAAGTAGCCGCGCCGGATCCGACCGGCTTCTTCCATCGCCTTGAAGACGTCGTACACCGCGCTGAACCCGCCGGGAAGGTACTCGACCGCCACCGCCTCGCGTGTGACGACCCCGTGACGGGCGAGCAACTGCTCCGCGACGGCCGCCGCCCATTCGGTCGGTGACGCGGGCCTTCCGACGCAAGACGCGACGAGCGACCACCGCCCCTCAGCGGTGGGCGGCGTCAGCCTGCGCGACCGAAATGCGCGGGAGCCGTCTCGTCGGCGCTGACGGGGTGGGGGCTGCGTGAACGCCCGGAGCGCATGGAAGGTGTCGTTCGTCACGACGCCGCGCCAGGTGAGATCCCACAGCGTCTCGACCGTGTCCCCCGGGTATCCGCCTCCACACGCCGCGTGAATGGCTGCGAAGAAGCATGCCCCTTCGCGTCGGAGGTGCTCGATGATCGTGCGCGCCCGATCGTCGGGCTCAGCGGCGAGGCCCACGGCGGGCGGCGACAGACGGGCCAAGTGATCGGTCAGGTACAGGGCGATGCGGCCGTCGCGCTCGCCGATCGGATCGAGGCCGGTCCACACGATTTCGCCGGCGCCAGCCAGAAGGTCGAGGTCCGATGGGCGGTAGCCGTCGAGCCGCGCGGGCAGGATGTCGCGCTCGAGCAGCGAGGCGACGAGCGGCGCGCCCTGCAGTTGCTCGACGACATCGAGCAGCGCGTCCACGCCGCGGCGGCGCAGCGCCAGGCCGTGCCACGTCACGGCCAGCCGCCCGAGCGCAGCGGCACTGACCGGCTCGACCTGATGGCGAAGGCGCGCGAGCGACCGTTGTCGAATCTGACGGAGGGCGTCGGCCTCACACCACTCGTGGCCGACGCGCCCGGGGCGGAACGCGCCCTGGAGCAGGCGGCCGCGGGCGGCCAGCCGTCCCAGCGCAAGGGCGGCCGTGCCGGGCGCCAGGCCGAATCGTGCGGCCAGTTCCTCGGTGGTGAAGGGACCGTGCGTGCGCGCGTAGCGCAGCGCGAGATCGCCGAGCGGGTCGGCGACCGGCTCGAGCAGCGCGTCGGGGAGGCCGGCCGGCAGCCGAACCCCCAGCGCGTCGCGGTAGCGTGCCGCGTCTTCGACCGCAATCAGGCGGGCATGCCCCGCCACCCTCAGTTCGACTGCACGGCGTGCATCGAGGAGCGACCGGGTCGCGCGCACGACCACCTCCGACATCGCACGCGCCCGAATCTCCGGCACGCTGAGATCCCCCACACGAAGCAGCAGATCGTGCAGGCCATCCGCGTGACGCACACGATACCGTTCGTCGGTGTGCTGCAACTGCTGCTCGACCTCATCGATCACCGCGGGGTCGAGCAGTTCCCGCAGTTCGATGTTACCGAGCAGGTCCTTGAGTTGCGTCTGGTCGACGAGCAGCGCCTGCGCCCGTCGTTCGGCGAGCGGCGCGTCGCCGTCGTAGATGAAGTTGGCGGTGTAGGAGAAGAGCAACGACGCCGCGAACGGCGACGGCGCCTCGGTATCGACGACCGCCACGCGCATGGTCCGGTTGGCGACGCGGGCCAGCACGTCGGCGAGCGCCGGCACGTCGAACTGGTCGCGAAGGCACTCGCGATAGGTCTCGAGCAGCGCAGGAAACGACCCGAAACGAGCCGCCACCGCCAGGAGATCGGAGGCCCGCTTTCGCTGCCGCCAGAGCGGGGTCCGGGCGCCGGGCCGCCGTCGCGGCAGGAGCAGGGCACGCGAGGCCACCTCCCGGAAGCGCGCGGCGAAGAGCGCCGTGCCGCCGAGTTGCTGCAGCAGCAGCCGCTCCGCCTCGTCGGGAGACGGCAGCAACAACGCCGGATCCGGGGGCTGGTCCGCGTCCGGAAACCTCACGACGAAACCGTCGTCGGACCACATCGTCTCGACGTCGAGGTCGCGCTGCTCGCGGATCCTCGCCTCGGCCACCATGGCCCAGGGAGCCAGGACCTGGCCGCCGAACGGGGCCAGCAGGCACACGCGCCAGTCGCCCAGTTCGTCGCGGTAACGTTCGATCACGATCGTCCGGTCGTCCGGGACCGCCTGCGTGGCCCGCTCCTGATCGCCCAGGTACTGCAGCAGGTTCTCGGCGGCTGTGCGGTCGAGGTCATGGTCGCCAATCAGCCGGGACAGCGCAGCGCCACGAGACATCCCGCGCAGTTCCCGAACCAGGCGGCCGATGCCCAACCCGAGTTCGAGGGGCCGCCCGGGACGGTCGCCGTGCCAGAACGGCATCTTGCCCGGTTGGCCGGGCGCGGGCGACACGAGCACCCGGTCGTGGGTGATCTCCTCGATCCGCCAGGTGGACGCGCCGAGCACGAACGTCTCGCCGACGCGCGACTCGAACACCATCTCCTCGTCGAGTTCGCCCACGCGCGCTGCCTTCTTGCCGGCGCCGGCGAGGAAGACGCCGTACAAGCCACGGTCGGGAATCGTCCCGCCGTTCGCGATCGCCACACGCCCCGCGCCCTGCCGTGTCGTGAGGGCGCCGCCGATCCGGTCCCATGTCAGGCGAGGGCGCAACTCCGCGAACTCGTCCGACGGATACCGGCCGGAGAGCATGTCGAGCACGCTTTCGAACATCGGCCGGGAGAGCGCCGCAAACGGCGCCGCGCGGCGAACGACGGCGAACAGATCGGCGATGGGCCACGGTTCGACCGACACCATGGCGACGATCTGCTGCGCCAGCACATCGAGCGGGTTCCGGGGGTATCTGGTCGCCTCGACCCGCCCCTCGTGCATCGCCCGCGTGACGGCAGCGCAGGCCACGAGGTCCGCGCGAAACTTCGGAAAGATGATGCCCTCGCTGACCGCGTTCACCTGGTGGCTGGCCCGGCCGATGCGCTGCACGCCGCTTGCCACTGACGGCGGCGCCTCGATCTGGATCACCAGGTCGATCGCCCCCATGTCGATGCCGAGTTCGAGCGACGAGGTGGCCACGAGCGCCGGGATCCGCCCGGCCTTCAGCGCCTCCTCGATTTCGACGCGCTGCTCTCGGGCCAGCGACCCGTGGTGCGCCCGGGCGATCGTCTCGCCGGCCAGTTCGTTGATTGCGCCGGCAAGCCGCTCGGCCAGGCGCCGGCTGTTCGCGAACAGCAGCGTGCTGCGGTGCGCCCTGATGAGTTCGAGCAGGCGCGGGTGAATGCTCGACCAGATCGACGGCGCCGCCGGACCCTGAGCGGTCGGACCGCTCGGGATGTCGCCCGGCCTCGCGAGCTTCGCGAGATCCTCGACCGGCACCTCGACCGTCAATTTGAGCGGCTTCGGCTGCTGCGCATCGACGGTCGTGACCGGACGGTAGCGGACGGTCGGCTCGTCACCACCCGGCGCACCAGCGACATCCGCCCGGTCGCCATCCGCTCCGCCGAGAAACCGCGCGACCTCTTCGAGCGGCCGCTGCGTGGCCGACAGGCCGATCCGCTGGAGCGAACCCGCGCACACGGCCTGCAGGCGCTCGATCGACAGCATGAGGTGCGAGCCGCGCTTGGTCGGCACCAGGGCGTGGATTTCGTCCACGATGACCGTCTCCACCGATCGCAGAACCTCGCGAGATCGCGACGTGAGCAGCAGGTAGAGCGACTCCGGAGTGGTGATCAGGATATCGGCCGGCTCGCGGAGGAACCGCGCGCGTTCGGACGCCGGCGTATCACCCGTGCGGATCGAGACGGCGGGCACGACATAGGCATCCCCACGCGCGTCGGCAAGGTGCGCGATTCCGGTGATCGGCGAACGCAGGTTGCGCTCCACGTCCACGGCCAGCGCCTTGAGCGGCGAGACGTAGAGGACCCGGCAGCGCCGATCCTTCGGCGGCAGCGGCGCGAACATCACCCGGTTGATCGCCCACAGGAACGCTGCCAGCGTCTTGCCGCTGCCCGTTGGCGACAGGATCAACGTTGAATCACCGCGAGCGATCGCCGGCCAGCCGAGCGATTGTGGCCGGGTCGGCTGGCCGAACGACGAGACGAACCATCTCTGCACGGCGGGGTGGAAGAGCCCGAGCGGACGGGGCGTACGCCTGGTCACGGAGTGATCGTACAGGGACTCACCCAATCTCGAACCGGAGGCACGCTTGACCGATGTAGATCTCGTCGCCCGACTGGAGCTTGGTCCCGCGCGGGCTGCCGCTCGGGAGCGCGATCGTGCGGCCCTCGCGGAAGACTCGCGTGCCGAACGAGCTTCGATCGTCGAAGAGCCGGTATTCGCCGGACGCCGTGACCGTGATGTGAGCGTGCGCTCGCGACACGGTCTGGTTGATGCTGCTGTCGCTGTCGGCAAACACCACCTGGTTGCGGCGGACGACGCGCCTGTCCTTGTCCACCACGTCGGCAATCCGCCCGATGTTCGTGCGCTCGCCGCTGAGCAGATAGCTCCTGCGGGTCGTCTCGCCCTTGACGACCGAGAGATGCGCCGGCCCGGCGGCAACCTGCACCTTCGTCGCGCCGCGCTCCTGCTTCTGGCAGACCACGCGGAAGACGTGGCCGGTTTCCCAGTCGGATCCCGCGCGGCGGACGAACTTCACCTGGACGTCCAGGCCGTGCGGGCGCGGGCAGCCGGCCATGCGCAGCCGCTCTTCGACGGCGGCCGCCAGTCCGGCGTCCTCGCCGAGAACGGCCTCCATCGACGCGCGCTGCCGGGCGTCGCCGGCCACGACTTCGATCGTGACCCGGTCGTACGGGAACACGTGACGCGACCGGCCGGCCGGCTGTACCTGCTCCTCGACGTGGTCGAGCGCCGCCTTCCGGATCTCGATCGGCTGCAGCGCGATATTGCTGCGCGATGCGAGCCGCTCCAACCGCTTCTCGACCTTCGCCACCTTGTCCAGGATGCCCATAGCTACCTGATCACTTCCAGCTTCTTCGCGGCCGTCACGATGTTTCCCGCGATCGGCGCCGCGGCGGTTCCGCCGTGGCCGCCATGTTCCACGAGCACGGCAAACGCGATGCGACTGAACGTTCGCGGTGGAGCCGTCGCCGGTGCTGCGGTCGCGGGGGGTGCGGCGCTCGTCGCCGGCACCGCGACTGGGATGCTCGCCGGCCCGCCGAACGGCGCGAAGCCGATGAACCACGCGTGCGCCCCGGCGTCCTGCACTTCGGCCGTGCCGGTCTTGCCCGCGATGGGCGGCTGCAGGTCCTTGAGGCTCCGGCCGGTCCCTTCCAGCACCACGCGCCGCATGGTGTGGCCGAGGCCCTGCGCCAGCGGCGCCGTCAGCACCGGGCGCGGAGCATCCGTGCGACGATTGGTCTCGTCGACGATCCATCGGCCCTGCGGCATCGCACCGTCGGCGGCTATCGTCGCCGCCACGCGTGCCATCTTGAAGGGCGTGGCCAGCACCTGCCCCTGTCCGTAGGCCGCGAACGGCAGCGTGTCGCGCACCTGCTTCGCGCTCTCGGGCTGGCCGAGCGAAATCTCGAAGAGCCCGGCCGTCTCCTGCAGCGCCGGCGCGCCGAGCTGCAAGCCGAGCTGCGCAAAGTACGCATTGCACGACACGATGAGGCCGCGCTCCATTTCCGTCGTCCCGTGCGGGGTCTTGTCCGCCGGGTCGTCGCGGATCGGTCGGTTCCAACCCGGGAGCTGCTTGCCCACGCGCCCATCGGGCAGCCGCTCGCACGTGAACGCCTGGTGCGTGAGCGCCGTGTCCTTGCGCAGGGCGGCCGTGGCCGTGACGACCTTGAAGGCCGACCCCGGCGGATAGAGACCGTACCGCGCGCGGTCCAGCAGCCGCTCATCCGGGTCGGTGGTCGTCGTGTCGTTGGCGGGCTTCACGGCAAGACCCGGCGAAACCGACGGCCATGGATAGCTGACCGACGCGAGCAGGTCGCCGTCGGGCGTGAGCACGACCGCCGCACCCTCCTTCTGCCCGGCCCGGTCGACGCCGGCTTTCAGGATCGAGGCAACCTGGAGCTGCAGCCGGATGTCGATCGCGAGCCGAATGTCGCGTGGCCGCGTCAGGAGGCGCTGCACCGTTTCGTCCTGCGGCTGATACCGATGACGGAGCAGCGGCAGCAGTTCGGTGAGATCCCTCCGGATGACCTTGGTCACCTTTCCGGTTCGCGAGTCCGTCACGTCCACGACCCGGGCATGGTCGTTGTACCCGCGCAGCCGTGCGTCGCTGTCGCGTTCGATGAACGACGTGTTCCCGGCCGCCCAGTTCACCTGGCTGCGCCAGTCGCCGAGCAGATGGAAGGTCACCCCGCCGAACGGGTAGCATCGCGACGTGGTGGCCGGGCAGACGTCGGTTGGCGCGATGCCGAGCGCCGTCAGTTCCGTGGCGTGCGCCTGGAGGTCCGCCACGCGGCTCGTGGCCAGCGGAATCCCGTTGCGGTCGGTGATCGTCCCCCGCACGATCTGCTGCGCGGCGGCCAACAAGCGCGGGTTGTACTCGAAGCGCCGGACGCCGTCGGCCTGAACGGTCAGCGCGGTGGCGGCCACCGTGCGGTCGGCCGCGAACGTCTGCAGGAAGCCGACCCGAACGACCACGGCGATGAGCACCGCGGCCATGGCCCCGGCCACCCACCAGACCGGCCGCGCGAACTCCGGCTTGTCGTCGTGAACGGCGCTGCCCGCGCTGATCGAGAGCAGGATGCCGAACGCGAGGAAGTTGGCAATCATCGACGAACGGCCGTAGCTCAGGAACGGCGTCGCGACGCCCGTGAGCGGCATCAGACCGAGCAGCCCCGCCGAGATGAGCAGCAATTGCAGGAAGATGCCGAGCGTCAGGCCGAGCGCCAGGAAGCACGTGTAGTCGCCGGGCGCCCGCAGGGCTATCCGCAGCGAGCGATAGGCGAGCACGCCGTTGAGCACGAACACGACCGCGAGTCCGACGAGCCCAAGTTCCTCGCCCACCGCCGCGAGAATCAGGTCCGTGTGGCCCGCCGGAATGACGTGCGGATCGCCCAACCCGAGCCCCGTGCCAGTCGCCGCGCCGGTGCCGAGTGCCCAGAGCGCATGGGCGATCTGATCGCCGCCGCGCACGGGGTTGTCCCACGGCGACAGCCACATCTGGATCCGCTGCACGACCGTGTGCGGATAGCCGAGCGCGTAGCCGCACGCAAAACCGGCGGCGAGCAACAGCAGGCCGATGGCGACCATCGTGACGCGGCCGCGCGCGACGCCGTACATCGCCAGGAACACGCAGGCGAGCACGAGTGCCGGCCCAAGATCCTTCTGCAGGAAGAAGAAGAGCAGGACGAGGCCCATGCCGATCAGCACGGGCAGCACGTAGTCGAATCGTGGCACGTCGAGGCCGAGCCGGCCGGCCGCCCCGAGCTTCGGCTCCTTCAGCGCGCGCAGCAGTTCCCACCGGTTCGCGAAGTATCCGGCCAGGAACAGGACCACCAGCACACGAATCGCCTCGACGGGTTGCACGCCCATCAGGTTGACCTTCGCATCGCTGCTGCCCGGCCCGCTGCCGAACGCGATGAGGAGCAGCGAGAGGGCGACGGCGCCGAGGAGGGGCACGTAGCTGAGTTTGCGCAGCAGCGACCGCTGGAAGCTGAACGCCGCGGCCGCCGCCAGGACGAGGCAGCCGACGAGCGTGCCCTGAGCGAAGCGTGCGTAGAATGCCGCGTCGCGCAACGGATCGCGCATCCCGACCATCATGACGAAGCCGATCCCGCACAGGACATGGACGATCGGCAGCAGCACCGGATCGGCGGCGGACCGGCGCAGCCGGAGCCAGGCGTGCGCCAGGTAGAAGCCCGGGAAGAACAGGGCGATGGCGAGCCACAGTTGGCCGCGGTACGAGGCCGGCGTACGGACGACGAGCGCTCGACGCAGCGCCGCGAGCTGTGCCGGCGTGAGCAGGGAGATCTTGACGTCGGGCTGCGCCGGCGTCGGCGCCACGACGGCCGCCAGTTGCGCGCGGCGTTCGGCGAGACGATCGCGGAAGGAGAGCAGGCGGCGCGACGACTTCAGGTCGGTCTCCGTCAGCGCGATCGTGCCGAGCGCGTTCACGCCCTGGATCTGCCGACGCGGGCTGCCGGTCCCGTCTGGCGTGTTGAGCCAACTGGCGAGCCGGTCGGCGACGAAGCGGCGTTCGCCCGCGTCGGCCAGGACTGTTTCGAGCAGCGGGAGCAGTTGTTCCGAGCGATCGACCTCGTTGAGGTTCACGAGGCGGCCCGCAGTCAGCGCGGGCGCGGCGTCCGCCAGGGCGGATCGCTGCGCGGAGTACACCAGCCACAGGCCAGCCACGGCGACGAGCGACGCCGCCAGGAGCCCCACGAGTTCGAAGCCGCGGCCCCTCGCCCGGCGGGTTGCGACCGCCGTCTCCGCCCGCTCGGCCGCCGTGCTGTGCGTCATCCGCATCGGCAATCACACCTTCCAGCCAAAGACGGTCTCCGTGATCACGAACAACGCAGAGTCCGCAGGGGGCGCGGAGACAACGAACGCCGTGGGTTCCAGCTCCGCGTGCCCTGCGACCTCTGTGTCGAAATCGGCTTCCCGTACTTCGCCAGCCGCCTCATCGTCCTGTGTTCTTCGTTCTGCGTTTCCGGTTCAGGATGCGTCACCACACATCCACTGCTAGCCCTCCGTGGGCGCGGTCAGGCCGTCCAGGCGCTTCTGGACTTCGTCCAGTCTGGCCTGCACCTGACGCATCACCGCGCTCACCTCACCAAAACCGATCGCTTTGCCGTAGATCTCCAGCGCGTGGCGATAGTCGTCCGCCGCTTTCTGCAGGCAGTCGCGCTCCTGCGCCAGGCCGCGTACGCTGCCTGCTTCACGACGCATGCGGTCCGCACGGCTGCGATACCCATCGCCGATCTGGACGAGTTCCCGATTGCCGGGACGGTACCCGCGCGTCTCGGCCTCGTGCAACGCGGCGATCGCCTTGTCGAGATCCTCGAGGCCGTAGACATAGGTCCGCGCCAGACCGAGGTACGGATCGGGCCAACGGTTGTCGAGGCGGGCGGCGTCCTCGAAGTCGACGACCGCGTCGTGCAGCGGCTGCGCCGCGGCCTGCCTGCCGCGCTTCCGCGCTTCGCCGGTGATCCGCTGAACCTGGCCTTCGCAGTACCGCAGCCGTGCGGTCAGTCGCTTGTCGCTCGGATCGAGGCGCAACGCGTCGGTCAACCAGCCCGCGGCGTCGCGCCACTGGGCTTCGCGGACGACGGGCGCATCCTGCCGGTAGTCGCCGATCACGCGTTCCGCCTGCTCGAGGAGCCGATCCTTGAGCTGTCCGCGCACGCCGACCAGGCCGATGCCAAGCAGGCTCCGATGCGACAGGTCCTGGTATTCGTTCCAGACGCCGTGCATCTCGGGGGGCTTTGCGGTGGCGACGTCCGCTCGCAGCTTCTTGGCCGCGCTCCAGACGATGGCCTCGTTCCCGACGACGCCGATCGACCCGAGGACGACGGCGATGGCGGCGAACCGTCGCGCGCGCGTCAGGCGCAGAGCCCAGGCGGTTGGCGCGACCGGGACCGCAACCGCTTCGGCGGCCTCACCGCCCGGCCGTGGAACCGGCGGCGGCCCGGCGAGCGTTCTCCGCGTCGCCTCGCTGTCCGCGTCCAGGTCGAGGGCGTGCTCCGGCTCGATCGTCCGGCGCGTGATCTCGGCGTTGGTGTCGAGCGGCGTCCCCTCGAGCACGGTGCGCCGAGTGGCCTCGTGCTCCGACTCGGCGAGCCACTCACGATCCGCCCGTGTTTCCCGGCCTGCCCGGAATGCGTCGAGGTCGGCGCGAATGTCGCCAGCCGATTGGTACCGTCGGTGGAGATCGCCGGCCAGCAGTTTGAGCACCAGGCGGACCAGTGCCGGCGGAACTGAATCGGGCAGCGGTGGAGGAGGCTGGCGCGACCGAATGCGGGCCTCGAGCTTCGAGTTCGTCTCGGCCTCGAACGGCGGGGTGCCGGACAACATCTCGTACAGGAGGATCCCGACCGACCAGAAGTCGACGTGGATGTCCACCTCGCCGCTCTCGAGGCGTTCGGGCGACAGGTACGCCAGGCTGCCGAAGTCGTTGCGCGTGAGCTTGCGACTGAGCGCAAGGCCCTTGGCGATCCCGAAGTCCAGCACCTTCACGTGGCCGGCGAGATTCAGCCGGACGTTCTTCGGCTTGATGTCGCCGTGGATGATTCCGCGCAGCTTCCGATCGTCGAGCGTCGCCTCGAATTCGTGGGCCTTCTGGAGGAATTCGCAGACTTCCGACGCAACCCACGCCGCAGTCTCGGCCGCCAGCGGCCCGCGTTCGATGCGCTCCGCGAGGTCCTCGCCGTCCACGTACTCCATGTCGATGCAGAAATACTCGTCGATCGTCGCGTACGCGTGCACGGCCGGCACGTGGCTGTCGACGCGGCTGAACTGATCCTGCAATGCGGCTCCGCGGCACTCGGCTTCGCAGATCTCGCGCGAATCGCGGTCCGGCTTCTGCTCGACCACCTTGAGCGCAATCTCGACGTTCCGGGCCGTGTCACGGGCCAGGTAGACATCGGCCATCCCGCCCCGCCCAAGGCGGCGAATCAGCCGATACTTGCCGAAATCACGGTCGAGCATAAAGGAGGCTCAAGGCTCGAGGCTCAAGTCCTGGGAGTCCTCGCGCGGGGCGCGGGCGGTGCCGGCTTCTGCGCCGCATCGTCTGCGTTCCGCCGCACGATGTTGTCGCGGAGCACCTCGGCGAGTCTCGCCGGTTGCAGTCCCACGATCTGGTCGGGCCGATTCTGGCCGGTGACGATGTTGCCCGAGAAGAAGGCGTCGGCCCTCTCGCGGATCTCGATGCCGGGCTTGCCGGCGCCCTCCGGCTCGCGGCCGCCTCCCGGTGTCGGGCCGCTCCCGTTGGACGCGACCACGTTGTTGATCAGCCGCGGAAACGCCTCGGGTTCGACGATCACGCCGACGCCTGGATTCGACGCGATCCGACTCCCGCGCAGCACGCCGCGCGATCGGGGCGCGAACACCACCGCCGCGACCTCCGCAGCCGTCACCTCCACATCGCTGACCTCGGCTTCGCCATCCTCGATCCGCACGCCGATGCCGAGCCGGCGTTCGGGGAGGCCGGAGATTCGGAAGCCGACCAGTTGAGCCTGCTCGCGAATCGTCACCGCCGGCGTGTCGAGGGTCAGGCCAGGACGGGGCACCAGGATCGCCTCCCGGGAATCTCGGCTCACGAGTCGAATCCCGCGGTCGAGCACGATGGGCGCATCGTAGACGCCGCGTTCCACCTCGATCGCGTCGCCGCGTTGCGCGCGCTTGAGCGCCGCATCGATCGTCGCGGCGTCCGCGTCCGGCCCGGCGCCGACACGCCACGTCCGGGACCACGACGTCGGCCGCGTGGCCTCGAGCAGCCGGCCGGAGAGGCCGTCGATCGTCGACAACGCCCCGTACGCCGCGGCGAGGCCGATTCCGCACCCGACCAAGACCGCACCCGCGATCCAGCCCCACGGCCATCTCCGTGCCACACGCACTGCGGGCGCGCCAGTACCTCGCCCCGCGCCGCCGATGCGGCCGCGCCGCCGCCGGGCGGTTTCGGCGAACCGCGGTCCCGCGACGAACACCGCCGTCACGTTGTCCTTGCCGCCTTCGTCGTTCGCCGCCTCGATCAGCCGGTCCACCACCGCCTGCGGCTCGGCGGCATTCCCGTACACGATGTCCCCGATGGCCGACGAGGTGACGAGATCGGTGAGGCCATCCGTGCAGATGAGCAGCGCATCATCGTCCGAAAAGGGGCCGTCGAGGACTTCGATGAAATCGTCGTCGCCGGGCTCGTGCGGCTCGGATCCCACGTCGCGGAAGATCTCGTTGCGGCGCGGGTGGCGCATCGCATCGAGTTCGTCGAGTTCGCCCGCGTCCTCGCGCTCGCCGACCGGCGAGTGGTCGTGCGTCACCTTGGTGATCTGCCCGTCGCGGCAGATGTACAGGCGCGTGTCGCCCACGTGGCCGACGGTCAGGCGGCCGTCGCGCACGAGTGCGGCCGTCAGCACACACGCCATCCCGCTCCACGCCGGATCGGATTGCGCGAGGTGGTGCACCTCGTTGTTGGCCAGCGTGATCGCTTCGCGCAGCCGCTCGGCGGGGCTCCCGGTCTCGCGCTCGAGCCGCGCGCGGATCATCGACCGTGCCGTCTCGGCGGCTTTCTCGCCTGCCGCCTGACCGCCGACGCCGTCGATGACGGTGAACAGACCGCGTTCGGCGTCGCAGTGGAACCGGTCCTCGTTGTTCTCGCGGACGAGCCCGGCATGACTCGCGGCCGCCGCGACGAGCGGTGGGCGGGGCGCGATGGTGCTAGGCATCGTTCGACACGGCGCGGAACACGAGACCGCCGGCCACCAGGACCAGCAGCAGCAGATAGACGTAGCGCAGCCAGTGGAGCGATGTCACGATCCGCTCCCGACCTCGAACTCGAGGACGATGGCGTTCGCAAGGCCGATCCGTGCGCGGGACGGCAACGGCACCTCCACACCCTTGTCGCGTTTGCGGCCTTCGACCACCTCGACGCTCGACGGAATTGCCACGCCGTCCACCGTCGTGCCGAGGCTGCTCAGGTCCTTCAGGAAGAACTGGCCCGACACGTCGTCGCGCCGGAGCCGTACGTGCTCGCGTGACACGTCCGGTGACGCGTCCAGCTTGATGTCCACCCAGTACCCGACGCCGCCGCGGCCGATGACGATCGGGCTCCTGGTCACCGGCACCCGCTGGCGTCCCTGCTTATCCTCATACGTCAGCGTGGCATACAGGGTTCCAGCCGAACCGGGCGCGGGCGCCGCCGGCGCGACGACCTCGCGGCTGCTCGTATGCTCGCCTCGGCGCATGGTGGTGATGCGTCGCGTGCGCGAGCCTTCGAACTCCGGCTGCGCGGGCAGCGTCAACTCGGATGCGATCGCGATATCGCCGGGTGCCATCTCGCCGTCCGCGTCGGGCTCGAAGCGGATCTCCCACGATTCGGGCGGTGCGTCGATCGGCGGGTGGGCTTCCTCGCCTCCGAGCAGCTTTCGCGCGAACCCGCCGGATTTCGCCCGCTCGTTCCAGGCGCGGACCTCGTCATCCAGCGCGCGCTTCGCCTGTTCGGCGATCAGCGGGACGATGCCCTCGATCCGCTGGTGATCGGCCGGATGGAGGTAGACGAAGAAGCGGGACGGCGCCACGGTCGTGTAGAGCAGTGGCTCGAGGTTGGCCCGCATCGCACGGACGATCTCCAGGATGATCGCCTTGCCGGTCGCAAGTTTGTCGGTGTCTGGCATGGTGGTCGCTTCACGCTCCGGTCCACTACCTTACACCGTCCGTGGGGAGGAATGGCAATCGGCTCTTCCCATCGTCCCGGCGGGGACGATGCCGGTGGTCCCTCGCCGCGAAGATCCCGAACGCGATGAGCGGGATCACCACGCACGAGCAGCCCACGAACAACGTGACGAAGAGCATGAACAGCACGGACCCTCCATCCGGACCGTCGGCATCGGTCTGGCGCCGAAGCGTCTCGGCGTCCGTCCGCGCGATCGGGGGCTGTCGAGCCCGCGACCCGACACCCATCGACGGTTGAGGATGACTACGCAAGGCGGCGGCCACAATGAAGACCATCTGATCTGTCTTATTTACAGTTAGTTACGTGACTCTCTGTTCATTCGATCCTGCCTGGAACTCTCAGGAGGTGAGAAAAACTCTCAGGTGCGAGTACACTACGAGCCGCATGTCTCGCCAGATCCTGGTTCTCGATACCCCGGCATCGGTGCTGAGCGAACTCCGCGAGGCCCTGGCGACCGTGGTCGATCCGTCCGCGCAGGTGGAGGTGGTGTGCGATGGCGCCGAGGTGGTGCGCCGCCTCGAGCGCGAGCCGCCCGTCGACGTCCTGGTCGTGCCATACCCGGACGGCGATGGGCGCACGGCGGCCGTCGACGTGATTCGCCGCGTGCGCGCGATCGACACCGGGCTGCCGGTGATTGCGGTGGCGGCGCAGGGCGACGTGCGGATTGCCGCGGAGGCGGTCGAGGCCGGAGCGACCGACTTCCTCGTGCGGGGCGACCGGCTGCGCGAGCGCCTGGCGACGCTCGTTGGCAAGGTGCGGCACACGCTGGCGCTCGTCGATCGGAACCGCGCATTGAAAGAGCAGAACGTCAGGCTGCGGCAGCGAGACCGGGAGCGATCGCAAATCGTCGGCGAGTCGCCGCAGATTCTGGAGGTGCTGGAGCGCATCGTGCGGGTGGCCGCGATTCCGCGTCCGGTGCTCATCGTCGGCGAGCGCGGGACGGGCAAGGAGCTCGTGGCCCGTGCGATCCACGCGACGGCGGGCAAGGGCGAGCGGCCGTTCGTGGCGGTGAACTGTGCGGCGTTTCCCGAGACGCTGCTCGAGAGCGAGCTGTTCGGCCACGAACGCGGTGCCTTCACCGGTGCCGAACGCCTGGCCCCAGGGAAGTTCGAGCAGGCCAACGGCGGCACGCTCTTCCTCGACGAGATCTCGAGGATGCCGCTGCCGTTCCAGCAGAAGATCCTGCGCGTGGTCGAGTACGGGACGTTCACCCGCATCGGCGGGACGCAGGAATTGCGGTCGAGCGCGCGGCTGCTGGCGGCGAGCAATGTGGATCTCGAAGCCGGCATTCGGGCCGGCTGGTTTCTCCCCGACCTGTACGATCGGCTGGCCTTCGAGACCGTTCGCGTGCCGCCGCTGCGCGAGCGGCAGGGGGATATTCGCTTCCTCGCACGCCACTTCCTCCGCGAATTCCTCCGCGAAGTGCCGTCGCTCGGTGAAAAGGGCTTTGCCGAGGATGCGCTGGAACTGCTCGAACGCCATTCGTTTCCGGGGAACGTTCGCGAACTGAAGACGACCATCGAGCGAGCGGCCTATCGCGACACGACGCGCGAGATCAACATCGAGGACCTGGCGTTGCCGCTGCCGGCCGCCGCGTCGTCCGCGGGTGGGACGTTCAGCGAGCGCGTGGCGGCTTTCGAGCGCCAGCTCGTGCACGACGCGCTCGAAGCGTCACACGGCAACCAAGCCGATGCGGCGCGCCACCTGGGGCTGGCGTACCACCGGTTCCGGTACTACGCGCACAAGTACCGCTGAGTGGGACCAGACGGCCACCACCACGATCACGCGGGTCACCAAGACGAGTCAGGCTGGCTCGGACACCGGTACTGGCGCTGCCTCCGGCGAGCCCGTCCCATCGCTCTCGGCGGCTGCCGAGGCTGACTCATCCAGGTTCGCCGCGTCCGCGTCGCCCGACCTGGCTTCCTCGACGTCCGGGTCGTCCCACAGGAAGCCGATGCGGCGCCGCTTCTCGTGCGGCTGCTTCGGGATGACCTGCAACATCAGCTGCAGCGCGTCCACGTGGCAGAGCAGGCGATAGCGGCCCGGTTCGTCCGCCGGACCGTCGACGACGACGAGTTCGGAGCCGCGGACACCGATATGTTCCACGCTGAACGCACGGCCTCCCATCATCGCGACGATGTGGAAGTTCTCGTTGTCCTTCAACTGTGCTTCGAATTCCTGCAGACACTGCCGCAACCGCGCCGCGAACGTCTTGGCGGTCTGCGGGGTGGGGATGAGCAGCGCTCCCGACTCGAAACCAACCTTCGGCATATCGCACTCCTCGTCTCGACACGATGGTCGAGCCGGCCTTCTTCTGGGGCCGGTCTACAGAGCAGAGGCGTTGAAGACAATCCAGCAGCCGACGCCAAAGAGCAGAATCCACCGCACCAGTCCGCGCAGTGTGAGGCGCGAGAGCGACAGGGCACACTCGCGGACGAATGCGAGCGGCAGCAGGCCGAACGCGGCCAGCGGTGCGCCACGAAGCCCGATGGGGAATCCGTCCCAGAAGCCGGCACCACCGAGCAGCGCGAGGTAGGGTGTGCGCTGGCGGATGGCCAGGACGAAGGCCCAGCCGCCGTAGATGCCGACGGCCGCCAGCGGCAGCTTCGTCCACCAGGCCTTGAATCCGGGCGGACCGGCGAGGCGCCACGTGGCGAGCAGCGCCAGGGCCAACGTCGCGCCGGCGAGCACGACCGGCGTCGGCTGTCTCAGCACCGTGACACCAAGGCTCACGCCCCCGAGCGTCCACGTGGCCGCCACCAGGAAGAGCAGGAGCAGGAACAACGGGGCGAGCGGATCGGTCAGCCAGCCGCGGCCGCCAATGCGACCGCCCTTCGACAGCACCCAGAGGCTCAGCAGGAAGTAGACGGCCGTGGCGGCAACCACACCGATGCGAATTGGCGAGGGGGAGTTCCACGTTTCGTAGGCGGCATCGATGACGACCGCGTCGAGCGCGAGGCGAACCAGCACGGCGCCGATGCGGATCGCCAGTTGCCGGCGCTTCGATGCGGCCGGAGCGGACGAGGTCTTCACGTCGTTCATCCCAACAGTCCCTTCAGGACCTGCAGGCCGGTGGCGAGCAGGTCGGTCGAGTCCGCGCGGAGTGCCTGCCGGAATCCGTCGGGGTTCTCCCCGGCCTCGGCGAACACCCGCTCGGCGCGGACGCGTTCCATCATGACGCGCAACGGCCAGTCGGGCGCGATTGTCTTCTCTTCCTGATCCGCCGTCCGCAACTCGGCGACCGCTTTCCGCACCTGGTCGGGGTCGAGGATCGCGATCGGCGTGCGGCAGTAGCCACACGCTGCGCCGCGCTCGATGTCCACTGGCGCCCCGCAATTCGAGCAATTGACCTGGCGGATGTGCTTGCGGAGTTCATCGACCTCCGTGACCGCCAGGCTGCGGACGAAGTTCTTCGCCCGAAGGAACTGGTAGTAGGTCAGGAATCGGCCGTGCGCCTCGGGGCATCGGAAGTAGGAGAACCGCGTCGTGCGCTGGAGGTCGTGCACTTCCGTCAGGCGATGCGTGCAGCGCGGGCAGCCGAGTCGCACGGCCAGTTGCACGCGGGCCTGGCTCTCGACCCCGGCAATGAGACCGAGCAACTCCAGCGTGGCTCCCGGCGTCAACTGGAGCAGTTCCTGGTTGTCGAACCAGATGCCCTGACAACCCTGGCACAGGTCAATCGTGATCGGCGGGCCGTAGCGCCGCTCGAACACGCGTGAGGTCATGGCCGCCAGGCAACTCGGACAGTTCAGCGTGTCGCTCATGGAATCTACCGGGGGACGTCAGCTGCGAAATTCTCCCCCGAAGCGCCTCGGCGCGCAACCAGAAGCTCGGCCGAGCGGCCAACCCCTGCAGTTGATCTCTTCGGCCCTCTGCGCTACGGTTGTCGCGGGCTGACGTGGGGGCGCCTATCGCCGACGTCGCTACAACGGATGGGGAGGCACACGTGTCGGCAAGCTGGGTCGAGAGTGGGTTCGTGCCCGAGTCGATTGTGCACCCGGCAACGGGGCCGACAGGTCGCGTCCTCGCCGGCATTCGCCGGAATCTCACCGCCAGGCCTGAGCTGCACGCCGAGCGGGCCGTGTCCGCGACGGCGAGCTACAGCGAGACCGAAGGTGAGCCGCTCGTCATCCGACGCGCCAAGATGATTCGCCGGATTCTCGACGAGCACCCCGTCGTCATCCAGGACGGCGAGATCATCGTCGGGATGAAGACGCGGACGCCGCGCGGCTCACCGGTCTTTCCGGAGATCAACTGCACCTGGGTCGAGCGCGATCTCGATCGCCTGGCCACGCGGTCCGACACGCCGTTCTTCGTCGCCGACGAGACGAAGCGGGCGCTCGGCGAGCACGTGTTTCCCTACTGGCGCGGCCGGCAGGTCTACGACCGGCTGATGGAGGCCGTGCCGCCGGACATGTGGCGCGCCGACGAGCGGGGCGTGCTCTACCACTATTTCCGGTCGCGCACGATCGGCCACATCAACGCCGGGTACGAGAAGGTGCTCCGGAAAGGGATGCGCGGGATCGTGGCCGACGTCGATGGCGTCCGGTCACGGCTTCGCCTGGACGACCCCGAGGATCGGGATCGCGCGCTGTTCCTCGACTCGGTGGCCATGGTGTGCGAGGCGACGGTCGCCTTTGCACACCGCCACGCCGCGGTCCTGCGCTGCCTCGCGGACGGGGCGGACGAGGCGGGGAGGCCGCAGGAACTCCTCCGAATGGCGGACGTGTGCGAGCGAGTCCCGGCAGAACCCGCGCGCACCTTCCACGAGGCGCTGCAGTCGTTCTGGTTCACGCACCTGGTGCTGAACCTCGAGACCGACGGCCACGCGTTCGGACCCGGCCGGTTCGACCAGTACATGAACCCGTACTACCGCTGTTCGCTGGACGCCGGCGACCTGACGCACGACGCGGCGCAGGAACTGCTCGATCTGCTGTGGATCAAGTTCGACGAAATCACACTGGCGAAGGACGCGGGTGAGTCACAGACGAGCAGCTCGTATCCGGATTTTCAGAATTTGAACGTCGGCGGCCTGGCGCGTGACGGTCGCGACGCGACCAACGCGCTGTCGTTCATGTGTCTCACGGCTCTCGAGCACACGCGCCTGCCGCAGCCTGGGCTCTCGGCACAAATCAGTTCGAAGACGACGTCGCGTTTCCTCATGCGCTGCTGTGAGCTGTTGCGTCTCGGCCTTGGCATGCCGGCGATGTTCAACAGCGACACGCTCGTTCTTGGGATGGTCAACCGCGGCAAGACACTCGAAGACGCCCGCGCCAGCAGCCTGAACGGATGCGTGGCCTGCTTCTGCGACGGGAAGGACCGCATGGCGTCGAGCGGGTACTTCAACCTCGCAAAGTGTCTCGAGCTCGCGCTCAACAACGGCGTCGATCGCCTGACGGGCGAACCCCTCGGGCCGCCGACCGGCGACCCGGCCGGCTTCGCGACGTTCGACGAGGTCCTCGAGGCGTTCACCAGGCAGGTGGCGCACTTTGCGGACGCCAAGGTCCGATACGACGACATCGTCCGCGACGCCTATGCGCGACACAGCCCCGTGCCGTTCACGTCGGCCGTCATCGACGACTGCATCGAGCAGGCGCTCGACTGGCACCGCGGCGGCGCCCATTACCGCATTGCGACCGTCTCGGGCGTGGCCATCGGCACCGTCGCCGACGCGCTGTCCGCCATCCGCACGCACGTCTTCGAGCGTGGCCAGTTCACGATGGCGCAGCTCGTGACGGCGCTGGACGCGAATTGGCAGGGCCACGAGGTGATGCGCGAGGTCTTCGTCAACCGGACGCCGCACTACGGCAATGACGACGAGGGCGCGGATGAACTGGCGTCGTTGGCGCAGCGCATCTTCTGCGACGAGATCGAACGTCATCGCGACATCCAAGGGGCCAGGTACTGGGTGGACCTGTTGCCGACGACGTCCCATATCGCCCTCGGTGAACTCACGGGGGCGACGCCAGACGGCCGGTTCGCGGGGACTCCACTGTCGGAGGGTGTATCACCCGTTCAGGGGCACGATCAGCGCGGGCCAACGGCGGCGGCGCGGTCGGTTGCCAGACTCGATCACGCGAGGACGAACGGCACGCTCCTCAACATGCGCGTGAACCCGGACTGCCTGCGAACGACCGAGGACCTGCGCAGGCTGGCGGCGCTCATTCGGGGCTACTTCGACCAGGGCGGCCACCACGTCCAGTTCAATGTCGTGGACCGGGCGGTGCTGCTCGATGCGATGGCGCACCCCGAGCAGCATCGCGATCTGATGGTTCGCGTCGCCGGCTACTCCGATTACTTCGTGCTGCTCAGCCCCGACATCCAGCGCGAGATCCTGTCGAGAACCGAACACGGGCTGTGACACGACGGCGTCAACTGCGCCGAGCCCAGCCTCTCTCGAGGAGCACTCATGAGCCATCACCACGGACAGACCCGGCGGGCGTTTCTTGGTTCGGTGACCGGGGCCGCGACCGTTGCCCTCGCGGCCGTGAACGTGCGGGGCCTGTCCAGGCGCCCCGAGGCCGATGCGGCGACCGGCCGGTCGGCGCGTGCGGCGAACGATCGGATTCAAATTGCGTTGATTGGTGCCGGCGGCATGGGCGTGGAGGATGCCAAGACGGCCCTCACGATCGACGGCGTGCGCCTCGTCGCGGCGTGCGACCTCTACGACGGGCGTCTGCAGAAGGCGCAGGAGATGTGGGGACGCGACATCCTCACGACGCGCGACTACCGCGAAGTGCTGGCGCGCAAGAACGTCGACGCGGTTATCATCGGCACGCCGGACCATTGGCACCAGCGGATCTCGATAGACGCCATGGACGCCGGCAAGGCGGTCTATTGCGAGAAGCCGATGGTTCACGAATTGGGTGAGGGCGACGCGGTGATTGCGGCCCAGCGCCGCAACAAGGCCGTCTTCGAGGTGGGCAGCCAGGGCATGAGTTCGCTCGGCAACGAGAAGGCGAGGGAACTGCTCGCGGCAGGCGCCATCGGCACGCTGAACTACGCCGAAGGGTTCTGGGCCCGCAATTCCCCGGTCGGCGCGTGGCAGTATCCCGTGCCGAAGGACGCGTCGGCGCAGACACTCGACTTCGACCGCTTCCTCGGCTCCTCCCCGAAGCGCCCCTTCGATCCCATCCGCTTCTTCCGCTGGCGCAACTATCGCGACTACGGCACCGGTGTCAGCGGCGACCTGTTCGTCCACCTGTTCTCGAGCCTGCACTTCATCACCGGCTCGATGGGACCGACCACGATCATGGCGTCCGGCGG
This sequence comes from Vicinamibacterales bacterium, assembly GCA_036504215.1. NCBI lineage: Bacteria > Pseudomonadati > Acidobacteriota > Vicinamibacteria > Vicinamibacterales > Vicinamibacterales bacterium. Next base: position 85,270 of record DASXVO010000007.1, read on the forward strand.
ACTCCGCTACTGGAAGGACGGCCGCGACGCACCCGACATCATGCTCGGCATGTTCGAGTATCCCGAGGCCGCGGCGCACCCGCCCTTCAATCTGTCGCTCCGCGTCAACTTCGTCGACGGGACCTCGGGCAGCACGTACCTGCGCCTGGTGGGTAGCGAGGGCGCGATGGACGTCACCTGGGACGACGTGACGCTCAGGCGCAACAAGAAATGGGATCCGCTGCGCGCCATCCAGGCCGAGTTCAGGGACGACCCCGAACCGGCGTCCCGCCAGCAGATGCTGCCCTCGGCCGTCGTCTACAAGGTGGAGACCGGCTACAAGGGAGCACACTACGATCACTTCAACAACCTCTTCACCGCCATGCGCGGAGGGAAGCCCGTGGCCGAGGACGCGGTGTTCGGCTATCGCGCGGCGGCGCCGGCCCTGGCGTGCAACCAGAGCTACTACGAGAAACGCGTCATCCACTGGGACCCGGTGGGGATGAAGGTCGTGGGATAGGTGAAATCCATGAAGATATCCATCCTCGTTTCGACGGTGCTCGTGCTTCTCGGAGCCGTCGTGTCCGCGCAGGCCCCGTCGCCCAACACGCTGACGCCCGTCGAGCGGTCCGCCGGGTGGCGGCTGCTGTTCGACGGACGCTCGACGAGCGGCTGGCACACATTCGGGAAGGACCGCGTCGTCGGCTGGGAGATTGCCAACGGTGAACTGATCGCTCTCGGCCTGGGCGGCGATCACGCGAACGACATCGTCACGAACGACGAGTTCGAGAACTTCGAACTGGCGGTCGAGTGGAAGCTGTCACCGCGCGCCAACAGCGGCATCTTCTTCGATGTCGTCGAGCAGGGCTACGAGCAGATCTACGCGACCGGTCCCGAGTACCAGTTGATCGACGACGATGGGTGGCCGGACAAGCTGGAGGACTGGCAGCACACCGGGGCGAATTACGCGATGCACCCGCCGTCGCAGAAAGCCTCGAAACCGGTCGGGCAGTGGAACCGGACGCGCATCGTGGTGAACCGCGGCCACGTCGAGCACTACCTGAACGGCGCCAAGGTGGTCGAGTACGACCTGTGGACGCCCGACTGGCAGCAGCGCGTCATGGCCGGCAAGTGGAAGGACTTCCCGGGTTACGGCAAAGCCAGGCGCGGGAAGATCGGCCTGCAGGACCACGGGAACAGGGTGTATTTCAGGAGTATCAAGGTCAGGACGATATAGGGTGCTTCAGGTGCCTCAGGTGCTGCAGGTGCGGCGTGGAGGGTACGAGTAGGTGTGGGACGGACGAGGACGCCCGTCCCACTCACCGTCTGGAGCCTCGAGCCCTACTGTCCGAGCTTCTTCAGATTCCCGCCCAGGCGGCCTGCGTTTGGCGGCGGCATCTGCATCGGTCCCGTCTGCGGCGGGTTCACGCCAACCATCGCGTAGATTTCGTCCTTCGTCCACCCGGCCTTGATGAGCGCCAGGTACATCTGCTGCTTGGCCTCGTCCACGCGCCGCTTCTTCGCCGCGTCGGTCACCACTGGTTCACCCATCGGCGACGATGCCACGCTTTCCCTGGTGGTCAGCAGCAGGCCGTCCGAACCTCCGATGGCGTTCTTCAGGTCGATGAGCTTCGACGCCACGGCCTGCGGGGCCGTCGCGTCGAACTCCACCGACATCAGGACGTTCTTCGTCTTGAGGCGCGTGGCGACCGGCGCCGCGGGCACACTCATCGCGCCCGTCAGGATGAACGGCTTCTTTGCGGCATCCAGCATGTCGTCGAGCAGTTGCATCGACGGGTTGACCAGCGTCACCACGACGCCGCTCGACTCGAACTGATCGAGTGCGGTCCGACCGCGATCCGTGAGGCCGCCGGGGGTGAACCAGGCGCCATCACCGCGTGCGGTCACTTCCACACGGCCGACGCCGAGCAACTTGGCGGCGGTGTCGATGAGCGCGAGGTTCCCGCCGAAGGCCGTCGTGTCGTTGAGCGAGATGTTGAATCGCGGTCCCTGGATCGGTGCGTTCTGGCCGCCGAACATCACGGCACGGCCGCCTGGTCTCACCTCGGCGATGTTGATCGGGTTCAGCCGCATGCCGTTGTAGAGGTGGAGCCGGTCCGGCACGATCATCGCCGTCGTGTTGTCGTTCGCAACGTTGATGAGGCCCTGCAGGACGAACTGTCCGGTCTTGCGGAGGATCTCCGGGTCGATCTTCGCAGCCTTGTCGCCCGCGTCGTGATAGTCCGGGTGACCTGCGCCGCCGCTCGTCATCAAGGCCAGCGACTCGATGCCCTGCTCGATGAAGCCGGAGAAATCGCTGCCGCCTGGGCCGCCGGTGGACGCATCCACCACCTTCGCCACGTCCGGATCCTGGTTCCGCATGATCACGTCGAAGATCGCAGGGAAGTTCAGCGCGCCCGGCGCGTCGATCCGATCACCGAGTCCGACCATGTCGCCGTTGAAGTTGACGACGACGTTCTCCATCTTCACGCCGTCGCTCGGCGTCTTGGTCCAGTAGTTCGAGCCGATGAGCCCCATCTCCTCGCCGCACCACAGCGCGAAGACAATGGTGCGCTTCGGCTTGATGGTCGCCGCGTTCGCCGCCATCAGCCGCGCCATTTCCATCGTCAGCGCCGAGCCCGACGCGTCGTCGTCGGCGCCGTTGTAGACGACGCCGTCGGTCGTGCCGACGTGATCGAGGTGGCCGCCCACGACGATGTACTGCGACTTCAGCCTGGGATCGGTGCCCTCGACCTTGCCGATTACGTTGTGGGAGATGTTGTTCTTGAACCTCTCGCCGTAGAAGGTGACGGAGGCGTAACCCTTGATCAGGGCCTTGACACCCGTCGTCTGCGATCGGGGCTTCTTGTCGCGGATGTCGCGACGCACGTCCGAGATCCGGCTGACGAAGCCGCGCGGGGATTCCTGCTCCAGATTGCGGTACATCACCTGACGGAACACGCGCTCGTTACAGTCGCCGACGACCAGGAACGGGCGGGTGAAGGCTGATGCCTCGACCGCCGGGCGCCCCATGAACGCCGCGATCGCCTGCGCCTGGCTCGGTGCGGCGGCTGGTGCGAACGGGTTCGGCGCCTGCAGCTTGTCCGGGCTGAAGAGGATGATGCCGGCAGCGCCCTTGTCGTAGGCGGTCGCCACCTTTGCGTTGTCGCGCGATTCGTCGGCCCAGGGTTCGGGATTCTTCGGCTGTGGCGGGGCGACGCCGAACATGCCGCGGGCGGGCGGCGCGTCCTTTGGCGATCCCTTGAACGCGAGGACGATCCTGCCCTTCACATCGATGCCTGCGTACTCGTCGAGGCCCTTGGCCGGGGCGGAGATGCCGTACCCGACGAACACGATCTCGCCGCTGGCCTGAGCACCAGGAGTGGACCTGGCGTCGAGCGCGAAATCACTGTCGCGGACATGAAACGCGCGACCGTCGACGACGAGTTCCGGGATGCCGGAGGTCCAGGCGAAATCCGTCCGGGGTCCGGTGATTGGGACATTCTGGAGGAACGTGCCGTTGTCACCCGCCGGCTTCAAGCCCCACTCCTTGAACTTGGCGGCGGCCCATTCGGCCGTCTTCTCGTAGCCGGGAGTCAGCGTCTGGCGGCCCTGCTTGTCGTCTGCGGCCAGGTAGTCGATGTAGCCCTTGATGACCTTCCCGTCCACCTTGATTGATGCGGCAGCGGTTGCCGCGTGCCCGGCCTTCGACTGAGCCGCCATCGGCGCCACGAGGACCGCCGCGAGGATGATGGAGAAGCCGATCGCGAGAGATGTCTTGCGCCGAGTCATACGGTACGTCCTTTCGCGGGTTGAGAGCGCATGGGACTGGCCCGCTACTTTTCCGGGCCGAAGCGGGTGCCGAGTCCGCGCGCCACTGCGCGGCCGTATGCGAGCAGTGCGATCGCCGTGTCCTGCACGCCCACGCCTGTCAGCGCGCACACGGTGATGTCGTCCTCCCGTTCGCGGCCTGCCCGGCGGCCCGACGTCATGTCTCCGAGTTCCCGGACATCCGCGGTTTGGTCGATCGCACGGCTCTGGAGGGCGTGGTAGAACTCGCCCCGCGCAAAGCACTGCGTCTTGAGGTCGCACGCCAGCCGCGTGGCGCGCGCGAGGACGCCGCTCTCGAGTTCCTGTTTCTCGGGGATGTCCGCACCCATCGCGGTGATGTGCAGGCCCGGGTGGAGCCACTCGGCCTTGACGACGGGCTGGCGCGATGGGGTGCACGTCACCACCACCTGGCTTTCCCGCACGAGCAATTCCGGATCCGCGGGCCCGACGGTGACCGACACCCGCCCACCTGTCGCGGCGGCGTCGGCCTCCAGCAGCGCCGGCAGTTCGCGCACGTAGGCATCAACCGCCGCCGGCGACTGGTCGTACACGAGGACGCGGTCGAACGTGCGCACGAGCCTCAGCGCGCGGACCTGGTAGCGCCCCTGGGCGCCGGCGCCCACGACACCGACGGTGCGGACCTCGCGCGGCGCCAGGTGCCTGGCCGCAATCGCGCCGGCCAGCCCCGTGCGGACGTCGGTCAGGTACCCGTTGTCGAGCAGCACCGCCTCCGGAAAGCCGGTGAGCGTGCTGACGACCACCATGAGGCCGCTCGAGTTCGGGAGCCCCCAGAGCGTGTTGTCGAAGAACCCTGACGCGATCTTGATTGCCAGGCTCGGCAGTCCGTGGATATAGGCCGCTTTCACATCCACTTCGCCACGCCGGCTCGGCACGAACAGGCCGACGATCGGCGGGACGTCTGCCAGGCCTCCGGCGAGCCGCGTGAAGGCGTCCTCGACAGCGGCCAGCGCCTCGACGTCGAGCGCGACGAGGCTCCTGATCTCGCGCTCGGTCAGCACGACGATCGGCGCCACCGATGGCGGCGCGGCGTGGTCGGCGGAGGCGTTGCGGCGGGCGCTCCCGCGGTCGTGGGATTTCGTCATTGGGACATGATATACATTGACACCATGAGAATTCCGACTTTCGAGATGGAACGCATGCAGTCGACGTGGGAAAATCTCGTCGACTACGACATGAGCGAGAGCGGGGTCCGGCCGATCACGCTGCGCGAACTCGTCGAGATGGGATTCGACCTCGACGCCGCCATGGACACGCCGCTTGGTTACAGCCAGTCGAATGGCACGCTGCCGCTCCGCGAACTCCTGACGGCGATCTACCCGGGCGCAACCGTCGATCACATCGAGGTGACCAACGGGACCTCTGAGGCGAACTACATCGTCGCGCTGAGCCGGCTCGTCGCGGGCGACGAGGTGGCGATGGAGGTGCCCAACTACATGCAGCTCTGGGGTGTGCCGCACAGCCTCCAGGCGACGATCAACACCTTCAGGCTTCGCCCGGACCGGGACTGGGAGCCCGACTGGGACGAGTTCGAACGCGCCGTGAACCCGAGGACGCGGCTGCTCTATCTCTCCAACCCCAACAACCCGTCTGGCGCCGTCCTCTCCGACGAGGCGATGCGGCGCATTGTCCGACGATGCGAGGAGATGAACACGTTGCTCCTGGCCGACGAGGTCTACCTCGGCGCCGAGATCGAGGACGATCGCACCAAGAGCTTCTGGGGCATGAGCGACAAGGTCGTCGTCACGAGCGGCCTGTCGAAGGCCTACGGGATCCCGGGCGTCCGCATCGGCTGGATCATCGGCCCGCCCGCATTCATCGCCACCTGCTGGAGCCAGCACGACTACCTGACGATTGGCCCCAACAAGCTGTCCGACCTCGTGGCGCGGACCGCGGTCTCCGCGGCCAACCGCGAGAAGCTCTACGCGCGGACGAGGGCCCTGCTGAACGCGAACCTTCCGATCATCAGCGAGTGGGCAGCCCGCTTCGGCGGTCTGCTGAGCTTCAACCGGCCCCGGGCGGGTGCGATGGCGCTCGTTCAGTACCACGCGGACGTGCCCAGCCTCGAGCTCTGCGAGCGCATCCGGAAGACGCAGAGCACCCTCATCGTGCCGGGGAGCCATGTCGGCCTCGAAGGGTACCTGCGCCTGTGGTACGGCGGACGCCAGGAGTACATCACCGAAGGCTTCAGACGCGTCGGGTTGGTGCTCGAGACGTTGCGGTAGACGCAGCACTCTCGACACCTCCACAGACGCCAATCGACCGTGGCGGATCTGTGTGGATAGCGGCGACAATAGTCGCCTTCAGGGGTGTCTTTGTGGCACACGGACGCGCCACGGCTGGTGTCCTCACCACGGTGTTTTGTTCGGCAATGCAGGGCGTTGTGGTCAGACGGCCCGCCTGGAGGCCGTCGTCACCTCGTCGGCACCAGGATTGCTGTTGACGACCACCATGGTCCGTCCGGCCATGGTCGTTCAGGCCGGCACTGTTCAATGGCCCCCAGTCGTGCCACGGTCGTCGAGATCCTCATGAGATACGCTGCAGTTCTTGGGATGGTCCTCGGTCTTCTGGGTCTGGCGCACACGGTGTCGGCGCAGAACGTCTCACCCGGCTGCCTGACGGTGGACCGTACGCAGATTCGCATCGTCGCCAGCGGCGCCGGTTGCCAGCCTTCCGAACTTGCGGTGGCTGTCCGCTGGCCCGCTCCGTCCTCGCAGATTCCCGAAGCGTTGCCCAAGCGGCCCGACTCAACGGGCGAAGCCATGGTCCGGTTCTTCGCCGGCCAACCGGCCGCGGCCGATGTCGCCGTGCCCGTTCAACGCGCGGATGCCGTCACGGCGGTGCCGGTGACGCCGCTGCTCGCCGGCGTGGGCGTCCGGTTGCCGACGCTGGCGGCGTCGCCCTGGAGCTCCCGCTAGCGCGCGTCGCCTCCGCGCCGCTTTACACACAATCGACAGCAGAGCCCTGACGAACCGGCGGCTTGGCGCCGATGCCCACTACGATCGGTTCGCTCTGCATGTTCACTCGTCGTACGCCTTTCCACGTTCTCGACGCTTCGCGCGTGCGCCTGATGGCCGGACTCGTGGTGTGCGTCCACGTGGTTCCAGCCGTCGCCCTCCAACCCAACAAGGCCGTCACCGAGTACAGTCTCCAACAGTGGCAGGCCGATCAGGGCCTGCCGCAGAACACCGTGTCGGCGGTGGCGCAGACTCGTGACGGATACATCTGGGTGGGCACCGACAAGGGCCCGGCGCTGCTCCAGGCCGGTCGCGTCGCCCGGCCGTTCGAGACAGCCGGCTTCGCGGTGCGCGTTCGTCCGCGATCGCGCGGGGGCGCTCTGGATAGGCACGGAAGGAGCCGGTCTCTTCCGATTCGTCAATGGCAGCGTGTCCCGATTGCGGCGCGACGACGGGCTCTCGGACAACGCGACGGTGACGATCCTGGAAGACCGCGAAGGCAATCCCTGGGTCGGCACGCTGGCCGGCGGGCTCAATTGTCTGACCGACGGTCCGTTCGTGACGGTCGGGCGCCCGGAAGGACTCCCTGACGAACTCGTCTGGGCGGTCTTCGAAGACCACGCACGCGACATCTGGGTCGGCACCGGAGGGCGCGGGTTGAGCCGGCTGTCCAACGGTCGCGTCACGACGTTCACGGTGCGCGACGGGCTGCCCGACGTCGTGCTGATGGACATCCAGATGCCGGAAATGAACGGGCTCGAGGCCACGACGTTGATACGGGCCAGAGAGGGGGCCGCCGGACCCCGTACGCCGATCATCGCGCTCACCGCGCACGCGATGGCAGGAGACCGGGAGAAGTGGCTCGCGGTGGGGCTGGACGACTACCTCTCGAAGCCGATCCAGCAAAACGCGTTGGCCGAAGCCATCGGGCGGGTGACAGGTCTCGCCCCGGCGGCGCCGTCACCGCCCGGGGCGTGACCGGCCGCTTCCCGCTACTTCCCGCCGAGCAGCCCCTTCTTCAGGTCCGGTGACACCGGCTTGGGGCCGAGCCAGATCTTCAGCAGCGCATTGGCGAAGTCGTCACCGGCGATGATGTCCTTGGCCTGCCCGCGGACGGTGATCTGGGTGCCCTTCCCCGGCAGGAGGTCGAGCAGGATCGCGTCGCCCCTCTTCGCCTCCTTGGCCGCCGAGAAGATCGCGCTCATCTGCTTGATGCGCGGCTGGAACCCCTGGAACTCCGCGGCGCTCGTGTTCTCCTTCAGCGCCTCGATCAACGACTCCTGCAGCGTGTCGGCGGCGACGTCGCGCAGCATGGCGAGGTGCACGCGACGGGGCGTCGCGGCCGAAATGACCGCGCCGGCATCGCCGGTCTTTTGCGCGACGTAGAGCGCCGCCACGTAGACCTTGGCGAGGCCGAACTTCACGCGGATGCCTCCGCCGTTGAGCACCAGGTCCGATCCGCCGACCTGCGCGCGATCGGGCAGATTCACGCCGCCGATCTCCGTCGCGGTCACGGCGGTGATTGCCGCCAGGATGAATGCCGCCGCTGCCAGCCATCTCTTCATGATCTCGGTCTCCTTGTCGGGTTGCCCGGCTGTAGGTGGAGGGCGCCATCATACCCGATGAGCGGCCGCCGGCCCTACACGCCGGCCGCGAACCGGCAACTGCTGCCGCCGCCGCGCAGGTGCACGCCGTCCTTGACCCTCGGGTCGGGCCGAGGATAGGCTCCAGTCATGTTGCACCGCAGGCGCCTGTCGCTCTCCACGGGTCTTCTTCTCACTGTTGCGGCGCTCGCCGCGTCACCGGACCTCGGGGCATCCGGCCAGAAGGCCGCCACCGCGGAGCGGATTGACGCGGCATCCGTCCGTGCCGCGCAGGGAATCGACGCGTTTCTGCCGCCCACCGCGGGTTCGATCGGCCGCGCCCTCGGCAGCCGTTTCGATCCGAAGCGTGCCATGGACCTCGTGACGTTCATGGATCAGTACTGGCGGCTCGCCGGAAATCCCGGCTACGACGCCTCGATGGGACGCATCAGGGCCGGTCTCGTGGACGCCGGCTACCGGGATGGTCGAACGCCCGCCGACGGGTCGAGCGCGCTCTGGGTCGAGGAGTACCCGAACGGCGGGAACGGCTGGGAGCTCGTGCGCGCGGAGATGACCATCGTCGATCCCGCGCGCGGGACGGCCATCGAACCGGTGTTCGATCCGGTGGTGGACTACATCGCGCTCTGCATGAACTCGTTCTCGACGCCGGCCGGAGGAATCACGGCTCCGCTGGTCTACGTCGGGGTGGGCGCGGACGAGGCGAGCTACGCGTCGGTGGACGTCAAGGGCGCCGTCGTGCTCGGCGACGGCAGCTCGCGGGTCCTCTGGGAGCAGGCGGTGCGTCAGCGCGGCGCAATCGGCATCCTCACCGCAGCCCCGCCGGCGAGGTACACACGGCCGGACCAGACGCCTGAGGTATTTCAGTGGGGCGCCGTTCCCTACGACGAGAAGCTGCACGCCTTCGCGTTCAAGGCGAGCCGGAAGGTGGCCGACAGGCTGAAAGCCCGGTTGAAGGAAGGGCCGGTCACCGTGAAGACCGTCGTCGAAACGAAGTTCCGGCCCGCGTCGCCGGGGCGGCTGCTCGTGGCGGAGATTCCCGGGCGGGTGAAGCCGGACGAGCACGTCGTCATGGTTGCTCACGTGCAGGAGCCCGGCGCGAACGACAACGCGAGCGGCTGCGGGACATTGCTCGAACTGGCCCGCGCGCTGCAGTCGGCGATTGCGGCCAAGGCGATCCCTCCTCCAGCCCGAACGCTCACGTTCGTCTGGGGCGACGAAATGCGGGCCAGCCGCGAGTGGCTCCGGGCCGATCCGGCACGCGGGGCGGCGACGCGCTTCATGTTCTCGCTCGACATGACCGGCGAGGATACGTCGAAGACCAGCGGCACGTTTCTCATCGAGAAGGAGCCGGATCCCTCCGCCGTCTGGGCGCGACCGTCCGATCCGCACAGCGAGTGGTGGCCCGGCGATCTCCAGAAGGCCGAGCGGTTGAAGGGCAGCCTGCTGAACGACGTATTCCTGGCCGTCTGCCTGCGCCGCGCCCGCGAGACCGGGTGGGTCGTCCAGACGATCCCGTACGAAGGCGGGAGCGATCACACCATCTTCCTGAATGCGGGTGCTCCCGCGGTGCTGGCCACGCACTTCACCGACCGCTACTACCACACGAACCTCGATCGTGCGGACAAGACGAGTCCGGCGGTGATGGCGCACGTCGGCATCACCGTGGGGACAACGGCGATGGTCCTCGCGTCCGCAAGTCAGGAAGATGCGTTGGCCATCGCTGACCTCGTCGGAGCGGCGGCCACGCGTCGCCTGGAGCTCGAGGCCAGACAGTCCGCGGCCATCGTCGCCCAGGCACCGGATCGTGCGGCCGCGGAGGCCATCGAGCGCGCGGTCATGGACGGGTGGAAGGCCTGGTACTCGCGTGCGCTCGAGAGCGTGCTCACGCTGCCAGCGACGCCGGCCGGTGAGTCGCTGCGTCGGCGCGTGCAGGCCGCCAGGGACAGGCTGGGACCTGGAGGAACGGACGGAATCAGTCGATGAGTGGGGTCAGTCGACACTGATGCGGCTCAGTCGGCGGCCTCGGATCGGCCGACGGGTGCCTGTCTGTCGGCGAGCGGCCGTGAACCGGCGGATCCCCGACTACCGGACATCCCCGACCGACGGACATCCCCGACTGACGGACGTCACCGACTCGCAGTGCGGCGCAGTCGTTCGGTGACGATGGTGAGCTCCTTGCGGAACAGCGGGTTCTCGGGGAACTCCTGCACGAGGCCCGTGAGCAGTTGCTCCGCGTCGGCGATCTTCTTCTCGCGCAGCGACACGACGACCAGTAGAACGCGTGCGAAAGGGCCGTAGTAGCGGCCGTGGCGCGCCGCCAGCTTCAACTCCTCGATCCCCCGCCGCTTGTTTCCCTCGATCCCGTCGTAGTGCACGAGCCACCTGATGAAGAACGGCAGGTCGCCCACGATGTACTCGAGGGCGCCGAAATTCAGATAGGCGTCGTAGGCCGGCGGAGTCCGAGCGAGCAGTCGGCGGGCGGGTTCGAGGGCGGCGGGCGCCAGCTTGATGCTCCGCCACGTGCGGCGATCGACGAGCGCCGTGTAGTCGGTTTCGACACCCGCGCTCATGCACAGCGCGAGCAGCGCGTCCCCATCGTCGGGGCTGCCGGCGAGCCTCGCCTTGGCCAGCGTCCTGGCGTTGGCGAGGGCCGCGAACAAACGGGTGCGCACGACGGGATCTGGTACGAGGCGCGAGGCTCCGTCGACCATGTTGCTGTTGTTCATGAAGAACCGCGCTTCGAGGATCTTCAGGCGGTCGAGTTCCATGAACAAGTACGTGCCGGCGCGGACGGAGGGGAGCAACGGGTTCTGCGGGTCGGCCTGCGCCGCGGTGTCGAGAATGGAGAGGCTGGCCGTGAAGTCGAAGTTGTACAGCCGCTGGAAGGCCTGATCGACTGGTCCGAGTGCGATCGGTTGGTCGGACGGCCCGACGGGGCCTGGACTCACGATGGCGGCGGCCAGGGCCGCCATCACGACGAGCCGGATCACGACCGCCACCGGGAGTACAACGTCTCGCCCTTGTCCCGGTCGTACACGAGCAGGTACCAGTCGCGATACGTGAGCCCCTGTGCGACTGATCCCGAGAGGAAACCGCAGAGGCCGGGTCCGGCGACGCCGCAGGAGTAAAGGAGTGCCATGATCCCGAGACAGTAGAGCCAGTGGTGGACGTGCAGGTAGTAGCGGCCGACAGGAATCCGGAGCGATCGTTCGAGCCGATCTCCCTCGAACCGTCCCGCGATCGCATTCCAGAACACGACGCCCGCGGCGCCGCCCGCCACGAAGAGCACGAGGGTCATGGGCGCATCAGGAACCGAACCGTTACCAACGCCCCACGACCAAGTACTGTTGCCGAGGGCGACCACGTGGCCCTGCAGAGGCCGGCGAAAATCGGAGTGGGCTGACCGGACAACGCAACCGTCCACCACGCTCCGCGTTCTGCGTCGTCGGTCGAGGATGCTCGTTCGAGCCCCATGCTTAGTATCGGCAGAGTCGACGGGTTGTCAAGCGCGAACTCCTTTCCCACTGCCCCCGGGCCGGGCGACAGCCGGGCCGCGGCTGTTTGACATCCCTCGCGGACCCCGGTAGAGTCACCGCCGGTTCGGCAACCGGATGGCAGGCCGCTGACGAGCGGCGAGCGGGAGGATGACGAGATGACGAGGGCCGCTGGTTTGGTAGCGTTCATCGTGGCGGTTCTCGGGTCCGCCGCAGGCGCCGCGCAGACACCATCGGACGTGAAGGACGGCAGGGTGGCCGTCATCGGCGAGAACCCCGGCATCCGGCTGGTGGTGAAGGACGGCGCTCCGCCTTCGACGAGCGTCAGCTTCTGGCGCGTCTTCCAGAGCCCGGCGGGCCCGGGGCACGTCTGCTTCGTCACGAGCGACATCTCCGGCGATGGGCCGACGCCCGACGACGTTCGCCTGGCGTTCTCGGACAACGAAAAACTGGCTGAGTACGTGGCGACCCAGTTGATGACGGCCTTCGACAAGACGTACAGCGACAAACCGTTCCCGGTCCGCATCGCGAGGTTCGAGCGGAGCGGCGACACGATCACGGCGTGGAAGGAAACGATCAGAGCCGACGGATTTGTCATCGATCTGGTGTGGCGCGATTTCCATCAGCCCTTCGCGATCGAGAGTCGCGCCGGCATTCCGCACAACCCCTATACGATCCTCTCGACGTTCGTCCCGGCACGAACCGCGGAGGTCGTCATCAATGGCAAGCGGGCGGCTGGTGCCGCCACGCCGAGGATGCGCGGCGCCAGACAGAGCAGTAGCGCGTTCCTGGCATTTGCAGAGACCTGGCTCAAGTGAGCCTGCTGGAGGATCGACCGATGGACCGTCGGAGCTTCATCTCGGGCGCGGTGGTTGGGGCGGTCGGCGCGGGGCTCGCGGGGTCCGGAACCGTGCTTGCCGCCCGTCAGTGGGCGTCAGGCAGCCTGCCGTCGGTCGCGGACCCCCAGCCCGCGTCGAAGGCCCGACAGTCGTTCGCGCAGATGGGTGAGGACATCGTCCTGTTCCACTTGCTGCGCGACTGGATGAAGGTCCCGTCCCCACTCTATCTCGACATCGGAGCGGCGGATCCGGTGGAGTCGAGCAATACCTACCTGTTGTACTGCACCGGCGGCCGTGGCGTGCTCGTCGAGCCGAATCCCGACTACGTCGTGAAACTGCGACGCGTGCGGCCCGAGGACATCGTCGTCCAGGCTGGCATCGGCATCACCGATGCGAACGCAGCGGATTACTACGTCATGCGCGGCCAGCCAACGCTCAATACCTTCTCACCGGCACAGGTCGAGATGTACCGAAGAAGCGGGCATCCCGACATCGTCGAGAAGGTGGTCAAGATGCCGCTCATCGCGGTGAACCACGTGATCGCCCAATGTCTCGGCAAGGCGCCGGATCTCCTGTCGATCGACGTCGAAGGGCTGGATCTCGACATCCTCCGCACGCTGGACTTCGTGGCGTTCAAGCCGGGCGCGGTCATCGCGGAGACGATCATGATGGGCGGCGGCGCCGCCGACAACACCGAGATCGGTGTCTTTCTCAAGTCGAAGGGGTACGTCGTGCGCGGCGGATCGCTCTACAACACCATCTTCGCAGATCCCTCGCGGTACCGTTGAGGGTCATCATCTCGCAGCGGGATTCAGGTACGACTCCGCCACCTGCTGCAACAACCGCTGGACCGTGGCGCCGCCCACGGCGTCACATGTCTGCGTGAATCGGAACACGTATCCCTCCGGGGAGGCCGGAAGCTTCGGAGGATTCTTGTAGGTCCACATCTCCGCCAGCCGATCGGGCTCCTCCCGGAAGGCCGCGAGGCGATCGTCGGTCGCGAAGTGACTCTCACTGACGACGTTTTTCACGAAGTCCGGCTTGCCAAGGAGCATGTACGTCCGGCCGCAGTCGTTCCAGGTGGCCCCGCCCTCGACGCGGAATCGCTTGTCGGCACGCAAGAGCCGCTGTTCGAACTCGGGGCGGAACACGTCGGGGCCGCCGCCGGCCGGACCCCGGCGACGCCAGAATTCTCCAAGAAATGCCGGGCGGGCGGGGGTCGGCAGTTTCTTGACGGCCTTCTCTTCTCCTCTTGTCATGAACGGTCGCACGTCCTCGACCCAGCGCCTCCACTCTCGCTCGGCGTCCGCCGCCGATTGCGCCGCCGTGGGCAGGATCGGAGCGGCCACCAGGCAGGCGCAGACGATCAGCGCTCGGCGTATGGCATGTCCTCGGATGATCATGGCGCCATGGTGCGCCGAACGGCGGCAGTGGTCAAAGGGGAAATCGGGGGCTGGGATGTTTCGCGCGGCTTCGTGGGCGGCCCGGCATGGACTGAAGAAGAGTGGGATCCGGAGTGGCCAGGTTGTGTTAAGCTCCCGTTCAAATAGCTTTCAATTCCCTGAGGAGGAGTCTACATGAAGCGAGCGGTCGTAGGGATCGTAGTTGCGATTTCGGTGGCATTTTTGACGGGCGGTATCGCCCAGGCTCAGGAGAAGGCGCCCGGAACGGTCATCCTGAAGGGCAACAAGACGATGGGTGGCGTGAAGTTCGACCACGCCGCGCATGCCAAGAAGGTCGGCGACAAGTGCGAGACGTGCCATCACCCGTCGAAGCCCGAGAAGGCAATGAAGGCCAAGCATGAGGCCTGCCAGGGCTGCCACGCCAGCACGATCGCCGCGCCGATGAAGACCAATGCCAAGGCGGCCTTCCACGACGCGATGGCCAAGAAGGGCACTTGCATCGACTGCCATGCGAAGGAAGTGGCGGCCGGCAAGAAGGCCCCGGCCAAGTGCATCGACTGCCACAAGAAGGAAAACGTCTAGCCTGTCTCGAGGGAGCGGGCCCATACCCGCTCCCTGGTCTCTGGCCCCTGATCTCTGGCCCCAGTCGATCAGGCGACCGCGATACTCTCGTCCAGATACACATCCTGAATCAGGTTGAGGAGCTTGACCCCTTCCGCCATTGGCCGCTGGAAGGCCTTGCGTCCCGAGATCAGGCCCATGCCGCCGGCCCGCTTGTTGATGACCGCGGTCGCGGCCGCATCGCCGAAGTCGTTCTTGCCCGACGCGCCGCCCGAGTTGATCAGCCCCGCGCGACCCATGTAGCAGTTCACGACCTGGTAGCGCGTGAGGTCAATCGGGTGGTCGGTGGTGAGCTGGGTGTAGATCCGCTCGTCCAGCTTGCCGTAGCTCGAGGAGCCGGTGTTCAAGGCCTTGTAGCCCCCGTTGTTCTCGGGGAGCTTCTGCTTGATGATGTCGGCCTGGATCGTCACGCCCAGGTGGTTCGCCTGGCCGGTCAGGTCGGCGCTGACGTGGTAGTCCTTGTCCTTCTTGAACTGAGGATTGCGCAGGTAGCACCAGAGCACCGTCGCCAGCCCCATCTCGTGCGCCAGCGCGAACGCCTGCGCCACCTCGACAATCTGCCGGCCGCTCTCCTCCGAGCCGAAGTAGATCGTCGCACCCACCGCGGCCGCGCCCATCTCGGCGACCTGCTCGACCTCGCCGAACATGATCTGGTCGAACTTGTTCGGATAGGTGAGGAGTTCGTTGTGGTTGATCTTCACGATGAAGGGGATCTTGTGGGCGTACTTGCGGGCCACGCTGCCGAGGACGCCGAAAGTCGAGGCCACCGCGTTGCAGCCGCCCTCGACGGCCAGCTTCACGATGTTCTCGGAGTCGAAGTACACGGGGTTCTTCGCGAAACTCGCACCACCCGAGTGCTCGATGCCCTGGTCGACGGGCAGAATCGAGAAATACCCGGTGCCAGCCAGCCGACCGGTCGAGACCAGGCGCTGCAGGTTGCCGAGCACCCGGTTGTTCCGATTCGACACCGTCCAGATGCGGTCGACGAAATCGGGTCCGGGCAGGTGCAGCAGTTCCTTCGGCACCGTCTTGCAGGTGTGTTCCAGCAGGTACGGGGCCTTGTCGCCCAGCAGATCGACGATCTCTCTGTTCATGGTTGCGGTCCTCGTGCTTGGGGGAGCCGGGCCGCTGCGGCGACCCGGATTTCAGCCAACCAGTGTGACACGCTCCGCAGGCGGCCTCAAGATCCCTACTTCTCGTCGAACGACGGCTTCTCGAGCGCGGGCCTCCCACCGATGTAGCGCGACAGCCAGTTCTGCATCTCCCAGTGCCAGTACACGGCGTTCTGGGGGCCGAGCACCCAATGGTTCTCGTTGGGAAACACGACGAGTCGCGACGGCACGTTCATCGCCTGCAGCACGCCGTAGAGTTCGAGGCCGTTGCCGTATGGCACACGATAATCCATCTCACCGTGAAGGACGAGGGTCGGCGTCTTGAAATTCCGCGCGTAGAACATCGGGTTCTGCTTCTGCATGCCATCCAGGTTGTCCCACGGTCTTCCGCCCATGACCTCCGGGAACCCGTGGGGTGCGTCGGTCGCGTACTGCGCGTAGGAGTCGTTCACCCCCGCATGGTCGATGATGCACTGGAACCGGTTGGTGTGCCCGAGCACCCACGCGGCCATGTACCCGCCGTAGCTCGCACCGGCCGCCGCCATCCGCTTCGAGTCGATGTTCGGCAGCCGCTTCAGCAGGTAGTCGGTCGACTTCATGATGTCCTCGAACGGCATGTCCCCCCACTGGTTCAGGATGCTCTGACTGAACGTCTCGCCGAAGCCCGTCGACCCGTGGCGGTCCACCCAGGTGACGATGTAGCCGGGCGCGGCGAAGACGTGAGTATTCCAGCGGTAGCTCCAGCTGTCGCGGTTCATCGTGTGCGGTCCACCGTGCATCAGTTGCACGAGCGGGTACGACTTGGTCGCGTCGTACGCCGGTGGGTAGACCAGCCAGCCGTGGATCTGCTCGCCGTTGGCGCCGGCGAACCAGTAGCTCTCCACCTTGCCCAGGTCGAGCCCGGCGACGATGGTCTCGTTGAAATGCGTGAGCTGGCGGGCGGCACCGGTTGTCGGGTCGAGGGCGAACAGTTCGTTCGGCCGGCTCGTCGTGTCGTTCAGGAAGACGATGCTCGAGCCCCTGATGTCGAGCGCGGTGGACGTCCCGAGCGTGTAGACGGCCGCCAGGCCGGTTCCGTCCGCGTTCAACTTGAACACCGGCACGACACCCTTCTCTTCTCCCGTCACCCACAAGGTCTTGCCGTCGTCCGAGAACTTCACGCTCTCGAACGCATGGTCCAGGTTCTCGGTGACCGGTGAGTTCTTGCCCGTCGCCAGGTCGTGCCTCCACAGCTTGGGGAATTCTCCGCTGTAGTAGGGCGTGTGAAGCCTGCCGAACAGGAGCGATCGCCCATCCGGTGTGAACACCGGGTTGTCATCGTCGCCACGGTTGTCGGACGTGACGTTCTTCATGGTGCCCGAGCCGTCGGTCGGGACCAGGTAGATGTCGTTGTTCAGGTGTTCGCGGTACGGAGGCAGCGTGGAGTTGATGGCCACGGCGATCATCTTGCCGTCCGGCGCCACGTCGAAGCTGACCGTACCGCTGCTCTGGAACAGCCGGTCGAATCTCGGCGTCAGGTCCTTGAGGTCCTTCGTCGTGACGTTGACGAGAATCAGCCGGTTCGCGAGGTTGTCGGTCAGGTAGTGGTCGAAGTAGCGGTACTGCCGATACTCGGTGACCCGCGCGGTGATCTTCGACGCCTGTCGCCGCTTCATCTCCTTCTTGATCGCGGCGAGATCCGTCTTGTTCAGCGTGCCGGCCAGTTCCGGGATCACCGTCGTCGCAACGATGATGGCCGAGCCGTCGGGGAGCCAGTGCGGTCCCGAGACGCCGGACGGAAGTTCCAGGATTTTCTCGGCCTCGCCACCGTCGACGGCCATCACGTAAAGCGATGCGATCTCGTCGTCGCCGCGCTTCGAGACGAAGGCCAGGCGCCTGCCGTCCGGGCTCCACACTGGCGAGCCGTCGTTGGCGTTCGCCGACGTCAGCCGACGTGGCGGGCCGCCGGCGAGATCCACCAGCCAGAGATTGGTCGTGCTCCTGCTCTTCTCGAGCGACCATTCCTGCACCGTGAACACGACGGTCCTTCCGTCCGGGGAGACGGAGGGTGCGCCGAGCCGCTTCATGGACCAGAGATCCTGGGGCGTGATGGGCCGCCGGTCGGCGGCTGCAGCAACCGAGACAAACGTGGCGGCCAACGCGGCCGCAGCGAGAGACGAGAGCAGTCGTTGGCGTGTCATGGTCAGGAATCTTCCCGCCTGTGGCGACCGAAGTCAACGAGTCAGAACCAGGCGTTGGCGTTCGCTGGAAATTCACCGCGCCGTGCTATATGCTGGCGCCTCTCCCCGGCGCGGCGCGTGTCATGTTCACGACACCGATTCCCAGGACCTTCGGTGGAGGCACCGGTGAAGTCCCACGACCGTCCCACGGCAAGACTGGCTGAAGCAGCTGGCTTCCACGCCGCCTGGGCCAGCGGGTTCGAGATCTGCGCGAGCCACGGTGTGCGGGAGCACGCCGGTGAGTGACTCCGGAATGTCGGCATGGTTCCTCGAACTGCTCCTCGATCATGGGTACGACTTCTTCACCGGGGTGCCCTGCTCGCTGCTGAAAGGGCTCATCAGCCGTCTCGAGGCCGACCCTGGCCTCGGCTACGTCAGCGCTGTGCGGGAGGATTCGGCGATCGGGCTAGCCGTCGGCGCCTGGCTGGGCGGGCGACAGCCGGTCGTCCTCATGCAGAACAGCGGTCTTGCCGTCTGCACCAATGCCCTCACCTCGCTCAGCCAGATCTACGACGTACCGGCGCTGCTCGTGGTCAGTTGGCGCGGTCGCGGCGGGAAGGACGCGCCCGAGCATTTGGTCATGGGGCGGATCATGGAGGACTACCTCGCGCTGCTCGAGCTGCCCTACGAGCTCGTCGATCCGGCGCGCCTCGACGAACAGGTGACGTCGATTGCCGGCACCATGCGGCGCACGTCACGGCCGGTCGCGCTCGTCGTGCCGGAGGGAGTGTTCGAGTGACACGCGCCGAAGCCGTGCAGATCGTCCGGGCGGCGACGCCGCTGGAGACGCTGATCGTTGCGTGCAACGGCATGCTCGGACGCGAGCTGCACTCGGCCGGCGATCGCCCCCCCCACTTCTACATGATTGGATCGATGGGGCTCGCCTCGTCGATTGGGCTCGGTCTGGCGTTGTCCCGGCCCGCGCGCGCGGTTGTCGTACTCGACGGTGACGGCAACGTGCTGATGAACATGGGGACGCTGGCAAGTATCGGCGTGGCCGCGCCCTCGAACTTCCATCACATCGTGCTCGACAACGGGATGTACGCCTCGACAGGTGGCCAGCGGACCATCAGCGATCGCGTGCGCCTCGAGCAGATCGCCTTGGCCGCCGGCTACCGGGCCGTCCGTCGCGTCAGCGAACGCGCGGATCTCGAGAGCGCCATCCCGTCAGTCCTCGCGCAGGCCGGCCCGTCGATGCTGCTCGTCGAGGTCGCGCCCGGCAACGTCAAGGGCATCGGCCGAGTGTCGCTCGATCCGCCTGCCATCGCCCGCCGTTTCCGGGAGGCCGCCCTGCGATGACCGTGCAACCGATCCGGCTGAGCCCGGGCCCGTGAGCGTGAGCGACCGCTTCGGGCGGCCGCTCATCGCGGCGGCACGGGTCCTACGGCTCGACGCCGAAGCGCCGCACCAACTGCTCGACCTCGTGGCGCAGGAACGGGAGCGACGGCAGCACGAACAGCAGATCCTGCATCCGCGACGGATCGTAGTCGGTCTCGATGACCTCGCCGGTGACGAACGGCCGCCGCTCGACGTCGGGAGAGAACAGCGAGTTGGGGATCTCGCCGATTGACGAGAGGATGCCCGCGCCGAACACCTTCGCCTCGCCACCTTCCTGGATCAGGCCGAACTCGATCGAAAACCAGCTGAGGCGCTTGAGTGCGAGCACCTGGTCACCGCTCGCCACGGTGACCGCGGCGCGGCCGATGAGCGTCAGCAGCGATGCGTAGTCGGGGTTCAGCAGCGGCGGCACGTGGCCGAGACAGTCGTGGATCATGTCCGGCTCGGGCGTGAACTCGGGCTTCGAGCCGTGGCGAATGAACTGCGTGGACGGAAAGCCACGCTCGGCGATGTACGAGTAGAACGTCCGGTAGGGGATGGGCCCTTCCGCCGGCACGATGTGCATGCCGCTCTCCGACTGCAGGTGATCGCCCAGGTGTCGGAGCTGCGGAATCTCGCGCTCGCTGATCCCCAACTCGCGTTTGGCCCTGAGGTAGATGGCGCTCGCGTGCCGGACGTGCAGTTCATCGAGCCTCGGCGTGACCTCGCGCCAAATGCGTCGTTCCTCGTCGGTGTAGTCGATGAGGGGTGGCGGACGATGCTGCAGGCGGTGGGCGCGACACACCGCGAAGAGATCGCGGCGTCGGCGGATGTAGTCCTCGTCGCCCAGGCCGGGATGGCCGGGTTCGAGCTCGAGGACGTCGATGTCCGGGGGATTCGCGTACACGTCGGTGCTCGCCGAGTCGAGGCTTGGCTGCTCCATGTCGCTCTCCGGGCTCTGTGATGATCGACCCGCTTCCAGACTACCGCAGACAGACCGGGCGGGGCCAGAGCAACCGGCGGGCGGGGCGCGCGCGGCCGTTCATCGGTGATGAGCGGTGCCGCCGCGTTCCGCCGACCACCTGGCTGAGAACGGTTCACTACTCGCAGTAGCGATTCGCGACGAGGCCGGCGCCGACGCGACGCTCGTGAGCGCTGGGGCGAGTGCCGGATACCTGGCACTTCAGCCGCCCGCTCGAATCTCAGCCGGGTTCTCTTCTGCCCTCCGGAGCCGCCCGCGATTTCGTTCGCGTCAGCCTGCGCACACTTTCGTGAGTGTTCGTCGGCGGGGGAGCTCCGTGACCAGTTCTCGTGGCTCCGGAATTCCGTCACCGCAAGTCCTTTTCCGCCACCAGATTGCGGTGCCTCCGATCTGGACCTCCTGCCCCCAAGCTGGGTGGTACTCACTTTGTAGGCTACGGGAATCGGGAACCCCAAGTCCCGTTCGAGAAGCCGCGTCAGGGTTGCACGCGACGCGACCGCGTGCGCACACGTTGGTGTTCGGGCCCCCTTCGCGCTGGCTGCCGGTTGCACGGCGGTCCTTCATCTGATCTCGCCGGAGCCTGCGGCCGGCAACGAAGCGGAGCACTCAACACATGAAACGATGGGCAGCACTCGTCGCAACCGTGGCAGCCGCCACGCTGTCGGTCCCTGTCTCTGCACAGAAGAGCGCCATGCTGGGCGGACTGCACGATGTCCGCGTGGCGGGCAACACCGGCAACCTGTGCGCCGGCTGTCATACGCCGCACTCTGCCAACGTCGCGTACAAAGCGGTGCTCTGGAACCGGAGTTACGTGCCGACAGCGGCCAGCTTCACGTCCTACGACATCAACACGAACCCCGACTTCAAGGGAGGCTCGGTGAGCCTGGGTGCCAGCTCGGCGCTCAGCCTGCTGTGCATGAGCTGCCACGATGGCACGACGGCGGTGAGCGCCGTCATCAGGACGCCGAGCGGGACCACGCTGAAGCCGACAACCGTGGCGAGTACGCTCGGCAGCGATCTCTCCAACGACCACCCGGTCGGCTTCAGCTATGACGCATCGATCACGGGGCAGGGCACGCCCGCCAAGCTGGTGCAGACGCCCGACGCCACCAAGGTCAAGCTCTTCGGAACCGCTGGCGCACGCCGCGTGGAATGCGGGAGTTGTCACGACGCGCACACGAACGCAGCAGGCTTCCTCCGCTCTCCAAACACCAACAGCGCGCTCTGCCTGGCCTGCCATCTCTAGCATCGGCGTCGCGCCGCTCCCGGCCGCGTCCAGGGAACGGCGCGACTCGCATCCACTTTCATCGCGGCTCGAGGAGACAGGGTTCATCGCATGACCCACCATCGCACTACCGTCGGCGCCGGCTTGCTCGTCGCGCTCGTGGGAGCAATCGGATTCGCCACCTCCGTGGCGTGGCGGTCCGGGCCAACCCGTCGCGAGCCGGCATCCACCGTGGCGCTCGTCGAGGGCCAGGCAATCACGGCGGACGATCTCGACCTGCGTCTGTCCGAGATTCTGCCGATGGCGTCTTACCACGGTCGCATCGAGCCCGCCCGTCTTGTCTCCCTGAAGCGCGCTGCGCTCGACGAACTGGTTCTCGACGAACTCATCTACCGCGAGGCGGTTGCCCATGGTCAGCACCCGGCGTCGGATGCAGTGGACACCGAGGTTTCTGCCGCCAGGGCGCGCTTCGACAGCGTCGACGAATTCGCCGCGGCCCTCCGAGAGAACGGACTCGACGAGGCCGGGTTCAGGGCACGCGCGGGTCGCTCAATCCTCGTGCGCGCCGCCCGCGCCGCCCACGCGCGACTCGAGGTGTCCGCGGCGGATATCGCCGCCTACTACCGTGACAATGGTGCGAAGTTCCAACGGCCCGACCAGGTGCACTTGCTGGAGATCCTCTTCCGCGTCGATCCTGCCGACCCGACTTCGCGCGGGCCCGCCGAGAGGAAGGCGCGGGTGGTTCTTGCGCGCCTGCGCCAGGGCGAGAGCTTCGCCGTGTTGGCGCGCGACCTCTCGGAGGACGAGTACCGGGTGAAAGACGGGGACATGGGGCTCGTGCATCGCGGCCGGCTCGATCGGGAATTCGAAGATGCGGTCTTCACCGCCCCCCTCAGGCAACCCGCGCTCGCACGGTCGCTCTACGGGGTCCAGGTGTTCGAGGTGGTCGAGCGTCAGCCGGCAGCACAGCTCACGCTCGACGAGGCGTGGCCGGACATCGGCGTGCGCCTGACGCGGCAGCGCCGCAGCGAAGACCTTCGCGCGTGGAAGGCGCATCTGCTCGCCGGTTCGCACGTCGAGATTCGCGACGCGGCACTTCGCGGGGCTCAGCCGGCAGAGTTGGCGATGGACAGTGCGGCGCTCGGGCCTGGTCGCGGCCGCTGGGGCGCGACTGCGGGTCGTCGATGAGCCATCGGGACTCGTTCGTGGCCGATACGTCCCGCGCCGCCCGGCCGGCCGGCGGCCTGAATGCCGCGGACGTGTTCGTCCGCCGGCATGCGTGGCCGATTGCCGCGGTGCTCGTTCTGGCGCTCTCGAGCGACGGCGCCACCGCCTGGGCCAGCGAAGCCGCGCACGTTGGCAGCCGTCCCGCGCCAGTGCTCGAGCGACGTGACGCGCACGCGCAGGTTCTGATCGTCCTTGCGCCCGGGACACCGATCCAGGTCTTCGACCGGGAGCAGGACTGGTGCTGGGTCGTGGTGGCGACCGATAGGTCGGGAGGGACCACGCGTTCGGGATGGATTCGGCAGGCGTGGCTGGTCTCTGGCGCGTCGGTTCCCGCGCCGCCCGCGGAACGGCGGGCGCACACGGAACTCACCGTTCGTCTCGGTCCCGTCACAGTAGGGAACCAGGCACCTTCCTCAATCGAGGTCAACGGCCCGGCGCGGAGGACGAGCGGGCCTTCGGCGGCCGGCGCCCCTCGAGAATTCGTCGAGACGCCCGGCCCCTCGGTCGCTGTGGGGGGGGGCGTTGGCGCGGAACCCCGCACGGCAATCCGCGGCGGTTCATCGGGCACTCCACCCGTGCCCGTGGGCAGCCAGCCCGAGCGTGGCTCCGCGCTGGGCACGTGGTTTCAGCCGCGATCGCTCCGCGGCTCCGTCGGGTTCGGCTACCAGTCCGCGAACGTGGACCAGGCGTCCGGACACCTGGATGAGCGGCTGTTGAACGGCATCGGCACCGTCGCCTCGTCGTTCGCAGTGCTGGACCCCGGCATCCTCACCGTCGACCTGTCCGGCGAGTTTCAGCTGGGTCGGACGACGAGCAGGTCCTCGACGAACGCCTTTCAGGACCGCACGGGTCTCAACAGCTATCGCGTCGAGTTCGGCGTGCTCTCCGTTCGGGCAGCCCCGCTGCGCATCTACACCGACCGCGTGTCGTCGAGGAGCGATCTGCGGTCGGCCGGGGATTCGCTGGATCCGCTCCGGCGCACGCAGGGCGTCCGCACCGCCACAGGGTTCACGTGGGACGTCAACGCGCCACGCCTCCCGCGACTTCAATTGTCCGCGTCGACGGGCGAGCAGCGCGACGAGCGCAATTACCTGTTCGGATACGGCTCGACGAGCCGGGAACAGCGCGCCGAGATTCGGGCGACGGACGATCGCGGTGCCGGACGATTCGACGTGGACTTCACCCACTCCTCGGTCGCCTACGATGTGCCCGATGCCGGCATGCGCAGCGCGACTGGCACCGACCTCCTGCTCGCCAGCGGCCGTGTGATGCCAGGGCCGCGCCTGTCGATGGACCTGCGGGCTCGCGCCTCACGCTTCCGGTTGAGCGCGGGGTCCCAGGGCAGCACGGTCACGGGCCTTGGCGGTGAAGGCAGTGTCCGCTACCAGTTGGCGAAGAACCTCTCCGCGTCGGGTCGCTACGCGGTATCGACCAACGCGTTCGAGGCCGTCCTCTCCGGCCAATTGGGCGCCGGCCAGGTCGGCGTCACCGCTGTCACGGGTCCCTCGCAGTTGACGACCCGCACGGCCTTCCGGGACGGTGAAGCCCGCGTGGAGTATTCGACTCGGCCCTTCACGGCCGCCGCCATTCTGAAGACCGTGTCGTTCGGTGTGCCCGGCGACCAGCCGGCCACCCTGACGGCATTGACGACGGTGGGCGGTCTCGTGCACGCGGAGCGGACGGTGAACGGCCTCACCGTGTCGGCAGGGGGGGACGCGTCTGTCGGCAGGGCGCAGTCGAATCGCAGTGCCGTGCAGCCGTACCGCGACGGGGGCATCCAGTTCAGCGTGTCGGGCCACGCCGGGAAGCTCATGCGATTCGGTACCGACGGCAGCCTTCGGCGTGTCGCCCGCCTCGACTTCTTCCCGGTCAGCCTCGAATCCCGATCTGTCACCGCCCGCCTCGAGATGACCCGTCCGCGCTGGGCGACCGTCCGTGTCGCCGTGACGCAGTACGACACGCTGCGCGATATCGTGTTCTCCGACAGTCGCGACCGGCACGCCGGCTACACGGTCGGCGTGGACTCGCCGTGGTACAACCTCGCGGTGGACATGGGCCAGACCGACACGAACTCGTTGCTCCTGGCTCCATCGGTGCTCGGCAACCGCCCCGACGTTGCCGTGCTGATCGCGTCGCGGCCCGATCTGTTCGGAAGCCTGCTGGCCGCAAGCGACCGGTCCCGTGTCTTCAGCCTCCAGGTCAGGCCGTTCGGCGGCCTGACCATCCAGGCCCGTGTTCGCCGGCAGGACCAACGCTACCCGGGCCTGTTCGGGTTCCAGATTCGCGGCGAACAGGTGTG
The DNA here is from genome assembly GCA_036504215.1 of Vicinamibacterales bacterium. NCBI lineage: Bacteria > Pseudomonadati > Acidobacteriota > Vicinamibacteria > Vicinamibacterales > Vicinamibacterales bacterium. The sequence goes on from DASXVO010000007.1 coordinate 110,397, forward strand.
GGCGACCTACCAGGTGCGGGACGTGCAACTCGAGGTTGGGCTGGAGTCGTTCGACTCGGTGACCTCGTTCGGCCGCGTCCGCGACCGCCGCCTGTTCGTGAAGGTCCGCCGCGACCTGGTGTTCTTCCGATGAACGGAGACGCTGTGACTCCTCGACCGTCCGGGCGACGCCGTTTGGCCCTGGCCTGCGGGACGAGCCTCG
>DASXVO010000008.1 GCA_036504215.1 Vicinamibacterales bacterium
GGCGCGGCGGCCACGGGCCGACCATCCGTGGCGGAAGAGCCTGCAGCAGTGGTACCGGCAAGCCGTGGCGGACAAGCAGGCCGCGACGAGGGGACAGTTCTAATGGCGTAACCGCGGGGACACTTCTACTGGTCGTTGACACAAGCCTTGACTACACAAGGAATTGCACTACCTTCATTGGGCTACGGGGAATTGCGGTTCATTGCACTTTTCGTAGCCGGCCGCGGGGTTGCATTTCGCGGACGACCGGGGAACTGCGCCCCGGGCATTATGGGCCCGCCAACTGACTGGTGGAAGTCGTCAGCGCGGGGGCGAAGGACCAAGCCGACCGATGACGCACGGGAGTTCGTGTAGCCCGCGCCGAGGTTTCCGAAAAGCAACGCAGGACAATTCAACGTCGGGGCAGCGTTGCCCGGCGCGCCGAGGGTCCCCATTCGCGCAGCAGCGGCGAGTGTACCCGGCGAGGGCGGATGGATACCGGCCTTTCCCGAGTTGCGGGATGGGCGCCCGGTCCAGCCGCGTTTTCGTTGGATCGCACACAATGCCGCCGAGGCCGGCGGTTCAAAACTACGGATCTCTCTTCGCACTCATGGCTCGCGATACCGAACTCAAGTACTACCGCAACATCGGCATCATGGCCCACATCGATGCCGGCAAGACCACGACGACTGAGCGCGTCCTCTACTACACGGGGAAGTCGCACAAGATCGGCGAGGTGCATGATGGCGCGGCCACGATGGACTGGATGGAGCAGGAGCAGGAGCGCGGCATCACCATCACGTCGGCCGCGACGACCTGCTTCTGGCGCCGTCACGGGCAGTCGTATGCCGCGGTGGGCGACGGGCCGGAGTATCGCATCAACATCATCGACACGCCGGGGCACGTGGACTTCACCGTCGAGGTGGAGCGTTCGCTCCGCGTGCTCGACGGCGCGGTGACGCTGCTCGACTCGGTGGCCGGGGTGGAGCCGCAGACGGAGACGGTGTGGCGCCAGGCGGACCGGTACAAGGTGCCGCGCATGATCTTCGCCAACAAGATGGACCGCGTGGGCGCGAACTTCGATCGCTGCATGACGATGATCAAGGACCGCCTGACGAAGAACGCGTACGCGCTGCAGCTGCCGGTCGGCTCGGGCGAGCTCTTCACGGGCCACATCGACCTGATCGAGCGCAAGCAGTACATCTTCGACGAGGAGACGCTGGGCAAGACCTTCACGGTCACCGACGTCCCCGCCGACATGCACGACCGGGTGGAAGCCGCGCGCCACGAGCTCATCGAGGCGGCGGTGATGCACGACGACGAGCTCATCGAGAAGTTCCTGACGGAGGGCGTGGACGCGCTCACCGTCGACGAGATCCGCCACGCCATCCGCGCGGCGACGATCAAGATGGAGTTCTGCCCCGTGCTCTGCGGCGCCTCGTTCAAGAACAAGGGCGTGCAGGCGCTGCTCGACGCGGTGATCGACTTCCTGCCGTCGCCGAAGGACGTGCCGGCCATCCAGGGCCACCTGCCGCACCACGACGAGACGTACGACACGCGCGACGTGGCCGACGAGGCGCCGTTCGCCGCGCTGGCGTTCAAGGTGGCGACCGACCCGTTCGTCGGCCGCCTGACCTTCTTCCGCGTCTACTCGGGCACCCTGAAGGCGGGGTCGCACGTGTACAACAGCACGAAGGACCGGCGCGAGCGCATCGGCCGCCTGCTGCAGATGCACGCCAACAAGCGCGAGGAGATCGAGGAAGTGCGCTGCGGCGACATTGCCGCCGCGATCGGCCTCAAGGACACGCGCACCGGCGACACGCTCTGCGACGAGGACAAGCCGATCATCCTCGAGGCGATGAAGTTCCCGACGCCCGTCATCGACGTCGCGGTCGAGCCGAAGACGAAGGCCGACCAGGACAAGATGGGCATCGCGCTGAACAAGCTGGCCGAAGAGGACCCGACCTTCCGCGTCCACACGGACCCGGAGACGGGGCAGACGATCATCTCGGGCATGGGTGAGCTGCACCTCGAGATCATCGTCGACCGCATGATGCGCGAGTTCAAGGTCGACGCGAACGTCGGCCGCCCGCAGGTAGCGTACCGCGAGACGATCCGGAACCGCGTCGAGAAGGTCGAGGGGAAGTTCATCCGCCAGTCGGGCGGCAAGGGCCAGTACGGCCACGTCGTCATCAACGCGCAGCCGGCCGAAGCGGGGCAGGGCTACGTGTTCGAGGACAAGATCGTGGGCGGCACCATCCCGCGCGAGTACATCAGCCCGGTCGAGGCTGGCATCAAGGAAGCGCTGGAGAACGGCATCCTCGCCGGCTACCCGATGGTCGACGTGAAGGTCGAGCTGGTCTACGGCTCGTACCACGACGTCGACTCGTCGGAAATGGCGTTCAAGATCGCCGGCTCGATGGCGTTCCAGGACGCGGCCAAGAAGGCCAGGCCGGTGCTGCTCGAGCCGATCA
>DASXVO010000009.1 GCA_036504215.1 Vicinamibacterales bacterium
CGATACACCCTTCGCTGTGATGTCCTTCTTGGTAGTCTTCCCCATGGCGCGTTCCTCCGGGTGGCCGCCTTCCAAGCGGCCGGTTGTTGCCCACCGGAAGAATGCGCCATTTCACTTTTCCCCACGACTCGGGACACCACCAAGGCGCGCCGCGCGATCGACATCCACGAAGGAGAGGAAGTCGACGAGTCCGCCTTCAAGGCGCTCGTTCGCCAAGCGGTCGCCCTCAACAGTTCGGGCAAGTCGAAACCTTCGAAGAAAGGGAAGCCTTAAGGGATTCCGCCAATTCGTGTGCCGACGGCAAGCCCCGCCCGCGATGGAGCCCGGGTGAAGGCACCTTGACTCAGGGGGTCTGCGAGGCCTCGCCAAAGGCACCACGGAACGCGCCTTCGGCCTTTCCCTCCACGGGTCCGAGCGCCGGCTTGAGCTCCTCCTGGACGGACTGCAGCGCCTTGCCCAGCCATCTCGAGGGATGGCTCTCAACTGCTCGGTCATCCTCCGGTCGTCCTGCGCCGGCGCGGAACGGAGGTCACGCCTGGTTGCGTCGTTGCCTCCGCGACGACTTCGCGAACCAACCACCCGGCCACGCTGCGCGCGAATCCAATCCGATGAAGCCCGAGGCCGAGCCGGCAGCCTCCGGTTTGCTTCGGAAGTCATCCACGCGGTGGATTCGCGAAGCCTCTTGCCAGCCAGTCGCCCGAGCCGTCGCGCGGTTCCCGTGGCTGGATGGCAGAGCGCCTGGCGCCCCGCCGGATTTGCCGCCTATGTCGAGCGCACCTATTTGGAGGTGAACGGGGAGGAAGAAACTCGATGCTCGAACAGATTCGCAACTACTTCGCGACAGGAGTGGGCCAGATGACGGCGTACCTGCCCAACCTCGTCTCGGCGGTCATCGTGCTGTTGGTCGGCTACCTTCTCTCGAGAGTCCTCGGCTCCGTCGTTGCCAGGCTGCTCGGCCGCGCGCAGTTCGATGCATTCGTCGCCCGCCACATGCAGCCACAGGCGGGCGCGACCCGTCTCTCGGCTTCCCGGACAACGGGCAGGGCCGTGTTCTGGCTGGGCATGCTCGTCACCTTCTCCCTAACGGCCCAGGCGCTTCGACTCGCCGCACTCTCGTCGGGCATCAACCGGATCATCGGGTACGTGCCGCGGGTGATTGTCGCCGCCTTGATCGTGGCCATCGCCATCCCCGTCGCCAGGGTCCTCTCCGAGCTGGTGGCGAACGTAAGCAGTGCCTGGGTCGCCAAGGGGGTCCGCGCCGCGGTGATCGCACTGTCGGTGTTCATGGCCCTGGACCAGCTAGGCGTCGCACGCAACATCGTCAATGCCGGCTTCATTGCGGTGGTCGCCTCCGCGGCGGCCGCAGCGGCGATCGCCTTCGGGGTGGGCGGAATCGACGTCGCCCGCGACTACGAACGTCAGTGGCGGCGGCGGTCGGCACGCAGCCGCAGGGCGGCGCAGCGTCCTTCCGAGGAATACCCAGCGGGCGCGCGGGCGACGACGTCGACGCGGACCTCTTCTACCGAAGCGCCCGAACCCTCGGGCCGCCCTCACTAG
>DASXVO010000010.1 GCA_036504215.1 Vicinamibacterales bacterium
GGACCCGTCCTCTCCCCCCGCGGCCTGTCATCGGACGGAAGGCCGCCGCCGGGAGGCTTCGCCCGGACAGCGCGGCGCGGCGCGAGATCCGGGGATCGGCCGCCGCGGCCCGGTCCGTCGCACTGGGCTCCGGTTCGGAAGCCCTCACCAAGTCGCCCTGCGCGCCGGCCCGGTCCACGTCGGCCTCCGTGCCTGCCTGCGGCGCGAGATCCGGGGATCGGCCGCTGCGACCCGGTCCGTCACACTGGGCTCCGGTTCGGAAGCCCTCACCAAGTCGCCCTGCGCGCCAGCCCGGTCCACGTCGGTCTCCGTGCCTGCCTGCGGCGCGAGATCCGGGGATCGGCCGCTGCGACCCGGTCCGTCGCACTGGGCTCCGGTTCGGAAGCCCTCACCACGTCGCCCTGCGCGCCGGCCCGGTCCACGTCGGCCTCCGTGCCTGCCTGCGGCGCGAGATCCGGGGATCGGCCGCCGCGACCCGGTCCGTCGCACTGGGCTCCGGTTCGGAAGACCTCACCAAGTCGCCCTGCGCGCCGGCCCGGTCCACGTCGGCCTCCGTGCCTGCCGCGCGGTGAGCGAGGCCGAGCCACGGGTCTCGCCAAGCGCGGCGTAGACCGCCCACCTGCGTCAGGGCATCGAGCCGGACGGCCCGCGGCCGACGGCCCTCGGTCTGGCCCGGCGTTTGCCCTTCGGATGGGTATGCTCCCATTCTGCCCTGCCAGGCTCGACGCGACCGATTATGTGGGTCGGCACCGATATTCATTGACGCTGTGCACGGCCGACGCCATCCGCGCCTTCTGCCATCCGCCCATCGTCTCCCGAACGTTGTCGCAGTTGCGGACACATGCGGCGGCACAACACTTTGCCGTATCTGCGTACTGCTTCCTGCCCGCCCGCATCTGCCTGGTCATCGTCGGCACAAAAGACGATGCGGATCTGAAGAAGATGATCTTCCAGTTCAGGCAGGCGGCGGCGCTCGGATACTGGCAGGCCACGGGCTTCATTCTGTGGCAGAGCGGCTACTTCGTGCAGGTGCTGCACGACGAACAGGAAGCGCTGGCGATGTGCCGCACGGTGATTACCGCCCCCATCCGCGCAGGCCTCACGCGGATGGTCGGCCAGTACCCATTCGCAGGGTCCGACGTCTACCGCCTGGCAGATCTCGAGGACCGATCAGACCAGCATGCATGCTGGTATTGATACTGGTATCATTGGCGACATGGCGAAGGTGAAGAAGGTCACGGTCGACCTCCCTGACGACCTCCTGCGCCGCGCGCAGAAATCGACCGGGCAGGGCATCACGGCCACCATTCGGACCGGGCTGCAACTCGTGGCGGCCACGACCGCCTACGACGAACTCCGCCGACTGCGCGGCCGCGTCAGGGTCTCGGTGGACTGGCAGGCATTGCGCGAGGACCGATGATCGCCCTCGACACGAGTTCGATCGTCGCGTTCCTGAGGGACGAACCTGGCAGCGACGTCGAAGCCATCGCGGTGGCGCTGACAGAGCATCAGGCCTGTCTGGCGCCTGCCGTGCTCGCCGAGTTGCTCAGCGATCCGCGCCTGCCGGCGCGCGTCGCATCCTTGTTCCGGCGCTTGCCGCTGCTGTCGGTATCGGACGGCTACTGGGAGAGAGTCGGCGCGTTGCGGGCGGCCGTCATAGCCCGGGGCCGGACGGCGCGACTGGCCGACGCCCTGATTGCACAGACGTGCCTCGACCACGAAGTTGCGCTGGTGACGCGCGATGCCGATTTCCGCAACTTCGCCCTCGTTCGGCCCTTGAAGCTCCCCTGAACCCTCACTCGAGACGCATGGTGTATCCTTCAGCGTGTTCTCGATCGTTCGTGCACACGCCGCGCAGTTCATCCCGGTGACAGGCAGCGATACGCTCGAACTGCGAGTCGAGGGCTCAGACAAGGCATGCCTCCACGGGGGATGGTGCGATCTCCCACGATCCCGGGTTCAGGGGCCCGGATTCAGGCGTCACCAACCAAGGGTCACCAACCAATTGACTCCCCTGTCGCGCGGGACTAATGTATTGCCCTTACGGCTCAACCATTTCGGGAGGACACTCATGCGCAAGTTGACTCGTGGCCCGTGGTTGTTCGCGGCCCTGGCCATCCTGCTCGTTGCGGGTTCGGCGGCTGCCCAGAGCAAGCGTCCGACGGTCGCGCTCCTGGACTTCGACTTCGGCTCCGTCCAGCACTGGTGGAGCGGCAACCAGGACATCGGCCAGGGCATTTCCGACCTGATCGTCGACGGCCTCGTCGAGGACGGCACCTATCGGGTCATCGAGCGGAAGAAGCTCGGCGCGATTCTCGCCGAGCAGAACTTCTCGAACAGCGACCGCGCCGACCCGAGCGCGTCCCAGATTGCCAAGATTGGCAAGGCGCTGGGCGTGAAGTACCTGATTGTCGGCTCCATCACGAAGTTCGGGATGGAGAACAAGGACATGAAGATTGGCGGCGGCGGCTGGGGCGGTGGACGGTTCGGCCTCGGTGAGGTGGGCACGAAGAAGGGCAAGGCCAACGTGGGGATCACCGCCCGCATGATCGACACGTCCTCCGGCGAAATCATGGCGAGTGCGAAGGGCGATGGCACGTCCAGCCGCAGCGGCCTGCTCCTCGGCGGCGCCGGCAACCACGCCGCGGGCGAGTTCCAGATCGGCTCCTCGGATTTCCGCGACACGATTCTCGGCGAAGCGACCGAGCTCGCCGTCAAACAGGTCGTCGCGAAGCTCATCGCCTCCCGGAACCGGCTCGAGTAAGGACTGTCGGTCGAGGCCAGTCACTCGTTGCGCGTGGGTCACGGGGCTGCCACCACCAGCGTGGCAGCCCGGTCCACAGGCAACCATCGCCTATCCGCCAGCCACGTCCCGACACCTACTGTCCGCCCGCCATCACGCCGATAATGCTCCCAGAAAGCGTATTGTTGGCACTATGCGGATCGGACGCCACGAGGTGTTGCTCATCGTGGGCCTGTTCTTCGCGCTGATGGTCACGTTCTCGAGGCAGACGTCGCGCCTGCTCGAGGCGACCCGCCAGTTCGAAGGCACATACGGCCTGGGCCTGCTGGCCGGATTGGCGATTGCCGCCATCACGCTCGTCCTCTTCGTTCAGGGCCGGCGGAGGGAACTCCAGCAGCGCGCCTCGGTGGCCGCCAGCGAGGCGATGGCCGCGCAGGAGCGCGCCAGGGAGTTGGAGCGCCTCGTCAACTTCTGGCACGCGCTCACGCAGTCCTTCGACCTCGACGCCATCTGCGATGTCGTCCTGCAGTACCTGCCGCAGATCACCGGCAGCCGCGACGGCTGGGTGGTGGCGGGTGCTGAAGGAAGCTGGCGGAGCGTGCTCGGGCCGACCGAAGTCGACGCGAAGGGCGCGATCGTCCACGTGACGGACATCACCCAGGGGGCGCTCGACAGCCTGGGCACCGCCGCGCGCCCTGACGGCATCGAACACCAAGGCCAGATTTGCTTCCCGATGATTGTCGCCGGCGCCAGCCTTGGCGTGCTGGGCATTCCGGCGGACTCGCCCTCGCTGACGCCGCCTCGACGCCTGGTCGTTGGCGCCGCCGCTGCGCTGCTAGGCGTGTCGGTGCGCAGCGTGCAGTTGCTCCAGGAGGTCCGCGAGAGCAGCCTGCGCGATTCGCTCACCGGCTGCGTGAATCGGGCGCACGGCATGGAGGTAATCGCGGCCGAACTGATGCGTGCCCGCAGGTCGCACCTGCCGGTGTCGATGATCATGTTCGACATCGATCGCTTCAAGAACATCAACGACCGGTACGGCCACCTGTGCGGTGACGCCGTGCTGGCCGAAGTTGGCGCGAAGATGCGCGCGTCACTGCGCTCGAGCGACCTCAAGTGCCGTTACGGGGGGGAGGAATTCCTGATTCTCCTTCCCGAGACGCCGCTCGACGGCGCCGTTCGCGCGGCCGAAACCCTGCGTCGCGAACTGGCCGAGCTGTCGATCGCCTGGAACGGCGGAATCGTGCGCCTCACCAGCAGCTTCGGCGTTGCGACCGCGCACGCCAACGAGATCGACCCCACACCGCTCATCGCCCGCACCGACGAAGCTCTCTACCTCGCCAAACGCGAAGGCCGCGATCGCGTACGCGTGGCCGGCAACATCGCGATGCTCGCGGCCTCGTAGCGCCGCACCGCGCCGATCTCGCGCGCGCTCCGGGCCCCCGAGGCTGTACAATTCTCGCCGTGTCGCGCACTCCTCGTTTCTCTGGTCCCGGGCTGGCGTACGTGTCGTGGGCTGCCATCTGCCTGATTTGGGGCACCACGTACCTCGCGATCCGCATCGGTCTCGAAACGCTTCCTCCGGCGCTCGGCAGCGGTCTTCGCTGGCTGACGGCTGGCACCATCCTCGCGGCCGTCATCGTCGCGCGCGGCGGGCGGCTCCCGAGCCTCCGCACGTGGCCGACGCTCGCGCTCATCGGGTTTCTGTTCATCACCGCGGGCAACGGCTTCGTCGTGTGGGCGGAGCAATGGGTGCCGAGCGGCCTCACGGCCGTGCTGCTCGCGACGACGCCGTTCTGGATGGTCGGTGTCGAGCTGATGTGGCCGGGCGGCGAACGGCCACGCCCCTTGACGTGGGTCGGCCTGCTGATTGGCTTCGCTGGGATCGTGCTGCTCGTCTGGCCCGAGTTGACCTCGGGCGGAGCGGCGGGCGCGAGCTTCCTGCTGGGGGTCATCGCCTTGCAGGGGGCGTGTCTCACCTGGTCGATCGCGTCCGCCCACCAGCGGCGAAGCCACCTGGATCAGCAGACGCTCGGCGGCGCGGCGATCGAGATGGTGTTCGGCGGCCTGATGCTCATCGCGGTTGGTTCCGCGACCGGCGAGTGGCCCCGCCTCGCGTTCAGCGCACGCAGCGCGTGGGCATTCACGTACCTGGTGGTGGTCGGATCGATCGTCGGCTATTCGGCGTACCTCCACACGCTGAAACACCTGCCCATTGCGACGATTTCCCTCTACTCGTATATCAATCCAATCATCGCGGTGATCCTGGGCACGCTCGTGGCCAACGAGCCTTTCGGCCTCCGCGGCGCCGTCGCCTCCCTGATCGTCCTCCTCGGCGTCGCCGTCGTCCGCACCACGGGACCAAACGAACTGAACGCTGCCGCCGAGTCTTCGAGCCACCGAGACCAGCCGCCCGTCCGCCCGCAGGCGGCCGAACATCACGCACGGGAGAGCAAGAACGAACACGGACGCACGGCACCCGCTCGTCCTTGCTCGCCGGTGGACGGCGGCGTCGGTCGGCCGGAGACGGTTGGTGTCCGGGCCGACCGCTGATGGGCGGCCGGAGGGAGACTGTCGCGATTGCCGCCGTGCCGCCGTATCTTCGTGCCCTTGTGGCATGACGAAGGAGTGCCCTATGCCGCTGCCCACGCTTCCCTCGCTTCGCCGGATCACCGCTGACTCGGCGGGTGTCGGCTTCTTCCTGTGCACCACCAAGGAGGTGCGGCCGGGACGCAATGGCGACTTCCTGTCGCTGACCCTGCAGGACGCCACCGGACGCATCCAGGCGCGCGTGTTCGACGAGGTGGACCGCCTGAAGGGCGAGTTCGAGGCCGGCGAGTTCGTCAAGGTGAAGGGGCGCGCCAACCTCTACAACGAACGAATTCAGCTCATCGTCGAGAACATCCGGCGCGTGCACGCCGATCAAGACCGCATCGACGGCTTCCGCGAGGAGGACTGCGTGATGTCGTCAGCCCGGCCCATCGACGTGATGTGGGCGGAGCTCCAGCAGCGAATTGCGGGGGCCGCCAACCCGTACGTTCGGCAGTTGCTCGAGCGGATCGCCCGCGACCACGAAACACAATTGCGGGTGTGGCCGGCCGCGCAAACGCTTCATCACGCGTATCGCGCCGGGTTCCTCGAGCACGTGCTGCAGATGGCCGAAGTGGGACGGTTGCTGGCGACGGCGTACGAGGCGAACGCCGACCTCGTGCTTGCGGGCGCGTTGTTGCACGACATCGGCAAGCTGCAGGAACTCGACTACGACCTGGCGACCAGCTACTCCCGCGAAGGGCGGCTGCTCGGCCACATCATGCTCGGGGCCCGGCTGATCCGCGAAACGGCGGCCACCCTCGACGGTTTTCCGCCCCTGCTGCTCACCGAGATCGAGCACCTGGTCCTCTCACATCACGGCTGCCTGGAATTCGGTTCCCCGGTTGTGCCGATGACGGTGGAAGCCTTCATCCTGTCGTTCATCGACGATCTCGACGCGAAGATCAACATGGTGCGCGGGGCCATCAGAGACGACACCGGCGACGGCGAGTTCACCGGCTACCACTCGAAGCTGGCACGCGTGTTCTGGAAGGGGGCGAAGGAGTAGCTTATCCGGCAGCGTCGGCTGGTTTCTTGTCGCCGAGCGCGAACGTCATGGTCCCGGTCATCGCAACCGTGCCGTTGACCCGCGCGACGCCGTGCAGCACGCCCATGCGGCTCCGCAGGCGGCGCACGGTCGCCACGATTTCGACCACGTCGCCGGGCTTGACCGGGCGCTTGTACCGGACGCGGTCCATGCTCATGAAGAAGATCAGCTTTTCGCGGTTCTCCGGCTTGGCAAGGATGAGGATCGCGCCGACCTGGGCGACGGCCTCGGTGAGGATCGTCGGCGGAAACACCGGATCTTCCCCCGGCTGCCGCGACAGGTGGTGATCGTCCCGCGAGACGTTCTTGATGCCGACCACGCGCTTGTCCGGCTCGAAGGCGGTGATGCGATCGACGAGCAAGAACGGGTAGCGATGCGGCAGAATGCGTTCGATCGCGCTGTAATCGAGAGGAAGCTGCAAATCCATCGACAATCAACCTCGGCAAACCGGTTGCGGATCCGAGGACCCGCGCGACATAACCCCGGCGACGCGCCTGTGAGGCGTTTCCGTCCCTGCGGGTCCAGCAAGTATAATCCGGTTGGTTTCCACTCGTCTCGTATTCCTGAGCAGCGATGCCCCCATCCATCCCGGATCAGCCCGTGAACATCAGTCCGACACCCGTTCGACCGAGCGACCAGCAGCTCCTCACGACCCTGTTCGACCTCGGCCGCCAGGTCACCTCCGTTCTCAACCTCGACGAACTGCTGCAGCGCATCCCGCAGCTCATCAGCCGGTTGACCGAGTACCAGGCGTTCGCGGTGTATCTCGTCGACGAACGCCGAGGCGATCTCTCGATTGCATACTCGGTCGGCTACCCGGAGGACCGGGCTCGCAGCCTCCGGTTGAAGGCGGGGCAGGGCATCGTCGGAAGCTCGGTGGCCGAAGAGCAGCCCATCCTCGTGAACGACGTGCTCACCGACTCGCGGTACGTCGAGATCGTGCCGGGCACCCGCTCGGAATTGGTGGTTCCGCTGCGCCGCAAGGGCAAGGTGATTGGCGCCCTCAACCTGTTGAGCCCGGCGGTCGGACAGTTCACCGACCTGGACGAGGCGATCCTGCGGCAGTTCGCGGCGGCGGTCGCGGTCGGCATCGAGAACGCACGCCTCTTCGAGCGCGAGCGCCAGTACGCGGAAACGCTCGAGACGCTGGCCGAGATCGGCCGCGAGGTGTCCTCGATCCTGGACCTCAATCAACTGCTCACGCGCATCGCGCAGCTCACCAAGCGCGTCATCGACTACCGCACGTTTGGAATCCTGCTGATCAACGAGGAACGCCACGATCTCGAGATGAAGCTCGCGCTCAAGTACAGCGAGCAGACCACCGTCGCGCCGGTGAAGGTGGGCGAGGGTCTGGTTGGCTACGCCGCACAACACAAGGAAATCGTGTTGGTGCCGGACGTCGAGAAAGACCCGCGCTACGTCAAGCTGGTGGACGATGTCCGGTCGGAGCTGGTGATTCCGCTGCTCGTGAAGGATCGGTGCATCGGCGTCATCGACCTCGAAAGCCCGGAGCTGGATGCGTTCACGAAGAGCCATGCGGAGGTGATGACGCTGCTGGCCGCCCAGGCGGCCGTGGCCATCGAGAACGCGCGGCTCTACGAGACGATTCGCGCGAACGAGGAGCGCCTCGAGAACGAGTTGCGGTTCGCACAACGCGTGCAGGCCGCATTGCTGCCGCTCGAGTTGCCCAAGCGGATGAAGAGCGTGGATGTCGCCGCCCGCTTCGCGCCGGCGCGCGAGCTTGGCGGCGACCTCTACGATTACCTGCTTCCCGACGCGAACACGCTCGTGGTCGCGGTTGGTGACGTCTCGGGAAAGGGCGTGCCGGCCGCCCTCTACGGGGCGTTCGCCGGCGAGCTGATCCGGTCGCGCACGTTCCGCCGCCGCTACACCCCGCAGGGATTCAGCCCGGCCACGGTGCTGTCGTCGGTGAACACCATTCTCCACGAACGTCAGCTCGAGGAGTACTACTGCACGCTGTGCTACGCGGTGTTCGACATGAAGCGCCGCACGGTGATGCTCGCGAACTCGGGCTTGCCCTATCCCATCCGGTGCACGGCTGACGGGTGCGCGCCGATCGAATTGGCGGGCGTGCCGCTCGGGTCCTTCGGCGGATCCTCATACGACGAGATGACGTTCGACCTCTCATCCGGAGACCTGTTCGTGTTCTGCACGGACGGCATCTACGAGGCGATGAACGGCACCGGCAGCGAGTACGGGTCGGCACGGCTCATGGAGACGATCGCGCGAGCGCGGCACCTGTCCGCACGCGAGATCGTGGACCAGATCTTCAGCTCGGTGCACGACTTCCGCGGCGACGAGCCCCCGAACGACGACATGACGGCCGTGGCGGTGCGAATCACGTAATCGACACGGAGCACGCAGAGAGCGCCGAGACGAACCATGCACGGCTCACGGCCTGCGGCTCGAGCCCTTGGGAGGAAGACGATGCGGTTTGGATCGAGCCTCGTTCTGCTGCTGCTGGTTCCGACCCTCGCGTCTGCCCAGCCCGCGGCTTCGCCGGCCAGTCCGTCGGCGGACGTGCTGAAGAAGCAGTTCGCGGCGCGCCTCGAGCAGAACGTCCAGCCCACGGCGTCCACCATCAAGATCGCGATCCTCTACGAACTGATCAAGCAGGCGGAAGAGGGCAAGCTGAAGCTCGACGACGTCCGGCCGCTCGACCGGAAGAAGGCAGTCGAGGGCAGCGGCGTCCTGTTCAATCTCGGCACGCCGTCACTGGCGCTGCGCGACTACGCGATGCTGATGATCATCCTGAGCGACAACACCGCCACCAACGTCCTCATGGATGTCGTCGGTATGGAGGCGGTGACCGCCCGGATGCGAAGCCTCGGCCTGAAGGACACGAAACTGCGGCGCCACATGCTCGACGGCGCGGCGGCCAGGCGCGGCGACGAGAACGTGTCCTCCGCCGACGAGATCGCGCGGTTGTTCGAGACCTTCTACCGCGGTACGGGCCTGTCGCCTCAGAGTCGCGACGAGGCGCTGCGCATCCTCAAGACGCGCAACGAGTCGAAGTCCACCCCGGTCATTCGCGCCATTCCGGAAACCGTCGACATCGCCAGCAAGCCGGGCGAACTCGAGGGCGTCCGCGTCGACTCGGGCATCGTCTTTGTCGAGAATCGCCCGTACATCATCTCCGTGATGGCGACATACCTGCAGGACGACGATGCCGGAAACAAGGCGATCGAGGACCTGGCGCGAGTAGCCTACGGGTACTTCAGCCGACTTGCCGCCGGCACGGAATACGGACGACAGATCGGGCGGAACTGAGAATGCGGGTCTCGAGCAGGCCGGCGCGCCCTGGTCTCTGTCCTCTGTCCCCGGGTCCGCGTCCACGGACAAGGACGCCGGGTCGCCATCCGGCCAGACAGCGCCACATTCAGGCCGGATCTTGGGCAAGACGACCCGGCACAGGATTTGAAATGACCAGAGGCAGTCGCGCGGAATCGGCGGGATGCACCATTAACTCAGGCAGGCGCTGGCATCGTCGCATCCCGAATTGTCTGGCAGGGCATCCGGCTTCGCGCGACTGACTTCCACTCATCGAACCGACCTCCAACTCCCACCAACCCGGTGCCCGCCCGACCTAATCGACTGTCCAAACGTCTAGATGGAGCTGTCGGTGACGCCGCAGGCACGGTCGGAGGAAGCGCGCGACCGCCTGTTCGACCGGGACCTCGGCTTCGAGATCCAGCGCCAGCTCGACGAGGGGCTGCGCGCGGTCGCCCGCAGCCCGAGGCTGGGGCATTTCGAGTGGGCGCCTGGTGCCGGCCGCCTGGGCATCGTCGCGCAGGAGCTGACCCCGCAGTTGACCGAGTTCTTCGGCAGTGGCGGCGTCCTCGTAGCCACGGTCAACCCGAACACCGCCGCTTCGCGCTCGGGCCTGAAGGCGGGCGACATCATCTCGTCGGTCAACGGCCAGGCGGTTCGGACCACCGACAACCTCGTGGATCGGCTCCGCGACGTGCCGAACGGCCAGGAAGCCACCCTCGAGATCTACCGCGACAAGAAGGCGCTGACGATCAAGGTCATGCTGGCGGAGAGGACTGAGCTGGGGGAGGTGTGAGCGGAGAAAAGTGCTGCGCCAGATGCTACGTGCGGGTGAAAGGTGCGAGGTGCGAACTGCCGGGTGCGGAACGGCTGCCGGCGCACATTTCACGGGGCGCTCGGCACTTCTCTGCGCGCTTTGAACAGCGCACATAGCACGCCGCACTTATCTCTCTTCAAGAACCAACGTTGCCAGTTGTGCCGCGATGATTGTTGCGATCGCCTGCACGCTGGCGTTGGCTTCGCCGCCGTGGCGGATTTCTGCGGCCATGGCGCCGACGCATCCGGCGGCGGTGGTGATCGGCGTGACGATGGCGCCGCTGCGGCGGCTGCCGGCCGGGACGACCTCCAATCTGGAATCTCGGTAGGCCGCCGACACCGCGTTCTCGCCCAGGCGCGGCAGCGCCTGCATCTTGGCCAGCGTGTGCGCGCCGTAGCCATGGCTGAACGCGGGCCGCAGTTGGTCGCCGCTCACTCCGCCAAGCCATACGACGATGCCCGACGCATCGAGCAGGTCGGCCGCGCGTGACAGGAGTTGGGGCAATTCGCCCGCGTCCTTGATCCGCGCCATGTCGGAGCACAACCGGGCTGCGCCGGGGAGATCCAGCTGCGCGTCGGTATTGAGCCGAAGGCGCGACTCACTCTGCAGGCCGGCGGTCAACTGCTCTTCCGATTCCCGTTGCGGTTCGGGGACGACGTCCGGGGTCGGCGGAGCGACGGCTGGCTGCGTGAAATCGAGGTCGAACCCGGACCGCCCGAGCGCGTCAACGTCCTGCGGCGACGCGGAGTTCAACGACAGGCCAAGGCCCGTTGTCGACGAGGGGTTGTCATCGGCCGCCGCCGGCATGGGCGCACGGGGCAGCAGCAGCAGCAACACGGCCAGTGTCAGTCCTGCCGCGCCGAGCAGGGCGTAGACCTGCTGCTCGCGCAGTCGCACCATCGTCCGGTCCGACTCGGCGACCTGGGCCGTACGCGCACCGGCCAATGCATCGAGCGCGGCGGTGACGTGTTGGCTCGCCTCGCCGAAGACGAGCATCGAGGCGGTGAGCGGCTGGTTCGAACTGAGAAGCTCGCGGACGCGATCGTCGGTCTTCTCGAACGCGGCGAGCGCATCCCTGGCATTCTTCAGTTCCAGCGCGGTCTCCGGCGCCAGGCCCGGACGTTCGATCTTCTTCAATGCTGCGTCGGTGTCGAGCCGCAGGCTGCCGACCTTGCTGCTCCAGAAGGCCGGGTCCTGCCCGGCGGCGAGCACGGCGGCGTGCGCGCCGCGCAATTCGCCAGCCACGATCAGCACGCGCGAGGCCTCGCGATCGAACTGCCGGATCGATTCCCGCGAGGCGGCGAGCCTCTGCTCGGTCTGGAACACGAAGAACCCTGCGCTGCCCAGTCCGGCCACAGCCAGGAGCACGAGCGCGGTCCTCAGGATCCTGCTGCTCATGGGCAGACGTATTACCACAAAAGGGTGCGAAGTGCTACGTGCGAAGTGGTATGTGCGCGGGAATGTGCCAGGTGCTGGTGCCAGGTGCCGGACTGCCCTGTCCCGCCTGGGGCTGCCTGCGGGACCGCGCATTTCGCGGTGGGGCGCGGCCGCCAGTCCACCAGTCCGCCTTCCCGCCTTCTGGTCAGATCTGCGGCAGATATGGCTGCAGGAAGTTCGTGATGATGGTCAGGCGGTTGAGGAGCATCAGGAGGCCGATGGCGATCAGGAGCACGCCCGAGACGACCTCAATCGCGTGGTAGTACTTGCGGATCCGCGCGAAGGCCGCGAAGAACTTGTTGATGGCGAGAGCGGTCAGCAGGAACGGCACGCCAAGGCCCGCCGAGTAC
Organism: Vicinamibacterales bacterium; assembly: GCA_036504215.1. Lineage (NCBI taxonomy): Bacteria > Pseudomonadati > Acidobacteriota > Vicinamibacteria > Vicinamibacterales > Vicinamibacterales bacterium. Next base: position 12,273 of record DASXVO010000010.1, read on the forward strand.
GCGGCCAGCATCACCACGCCCTGCATCACGCTGTCCTGCGCGCCGGCGATCGTCAGGATGCCGCCGAGGATCGGGCCGATGCACGGCGTCCAGCCGAATGCGAACGCGATGCCCACGAGCGCTGCGCCGAACAACCCGGTCGGCCGCGCCTTGGTCTGCGCGCGCTTCTCGTAGTCCAGGAAACCCAGGCGGAACACGCCCATCATGTGCAGGCCGAGCACGATCAGCACGGCGCCGGCCACGTAGGCGATCCTGGACTTGTAGGACCCCAGCATCGCGCCGACCGCGCTGGCTGTGGCGCCGAATGCCACGAACACCAACGAGAAGCCAACGACAAAGGCGATCGACGTGAGAACGATGCGCCGGGTGGCGCCCTGTTCCACGGCGCCGGGCTGGCCGCGCATCTGATCGAGCGTCGCCCCTGAGATGAACGAGATGTAACCGGGAATCAGCGGCAGCACGCAGGGTGAGACGAACGACAGCACGCCGCCGACGAACGCGACGAGCAGCGAGAGGGGCGACAGCGTGTCGAGCGACACGCGCTGGAGCAAGGCGGTCAGTGATTCCATACGACAGGGCCAGGAGTCAGGAGCTGGCTTCCTCCGAATCCTTGAACTTGACTGGCGGCAGGTCCTTGAAGAGCGAGTCCCACTTCTGGCGCTCGGAGGGATTCGACGTCTGGAGCCAGTTCTTCGCGACGGTCGGGCGCGCGAACGTGACGTGCGCGAGGCCCGCATAGCCCGGGCGGTCGGACATCGCTGCGCCGATGTCGGCGCGGATTCCGGCCGAGTTGGTGTAGATGGCGGCCACGCCGATCGTCAGGCCGAAGTTCTGCAGGACCCGCCAGTCCTCCATGGCGTCGCCGGGCGGCGCCACGGCCTGCGCAGCAGCCTGCACGCGGCCCTGGTCGTTCGTGTAGCACGCGTCCTTTTCAAGGTAGCTGGCGCCGGGCAGGACGAAGTCGGCCGCGCGGGCGAGGTCCGACATGAGCACACCCTGGACGACGAGTGCCTTCACGCGTCCGCTTCGCCGCGCCTCGATGAGCCAGGAGACCTCGCCCATGGAGCCGGCCGGGCCCGGGTCGAGCACGTAGACGGCCGCCACGTGTCCCGCCTCGACCGCCGCACGCAGTTCCGACAGATCCGCCTCGCCCGATGTCGTCTCGACAACATTCAGGCCGAGATCGCGCGCGCCGTTGCGATTCGGAGCGTCGACGCGCGGCACCGTGAACTTCACGCGGGCCGGCTGCTTCTTCTCGCTCATGCGCCAGCTCACGGCGATCCGCTGTTCAGCGCCATCACCCTGGACGCTGCGCGCGATCCGACCGAGAACCGCGAGTTCCTCGAGCGAGGCATGCGCCGACACGAGGAACCTGGTGCCGTCGCGCGCCACATCGCCGAGCGCTGCCATCGCATGGCGAAGCGCCACCATCACGTCGTACCAACTCGACGGCTGCAGTACGCCCGCCGCGTCGCGCACGAGCGGGTGCGTGAGCCGGTCGTCGCCTTCGACGAAGTGGTAGTCGAAGCGCCCGATGTCGCACATCCAGAACTCGTTGACTTCCGGCTCGAACCGCGGCGTGATGCGGGCGATCCGCGGGCCCTTTGCCCACTCGGGCTTGGCGCGCAGCCACGCGGTGATGTTGCAGCCCTTCGAGCAGAGCGTGCAGATGGTGTCGACGGCCACCGGGTTGTCCCACGGCCGCGACTTGAACCGGTAGTCACGCGTCGTGATCGCGCCCACCGGGCAGACATCCATCAGGTTGCCGCTCAGCAGCGAGTGGACGCCCTCTTCCTGGAAGGTGACGATCTGGCTGCCGTAACCGCGGTCCTGGATGGAGATCTGCGCGTCGCCGTCCACGTCCTTCATGAACCGCACGCAGCGTGTGCACAGGATGCAGCGCTGCCGGTTCAGCATCAGCGTCGGACCGAAATCGACGTCGCCCTTCACCCCTTCGCCGTCGAACACACGTCGCGGGAAGTCCATCCGGCTGGCGTCCGGGCCGAACGTGTAGGAGTAGTCCTGCAGCGGGCACTCGCCGCCCTTGTCGCACACCGGGCAGTCGAGAGGGTGGTTGAGCAGCAGGAACTCGAACACGGAAGCACGCGCCGCAACGACCTCTGGCGACTGCGTGTCCACGACCATCCCGTCGGCGCAGATCGTCGAGCACGCCGTCTGCAACTTCGGCATCTTCTCGATGCGGACGATGCAGACGCGGCAGGAGCCATCCACGCCGAGCGCCGGATGGTAGCAGTAGTGGGGAATATGGATGCCGTTCTCGATTGCCGCCTGGAGGACGGTCTTCCCCTTCCCGACCGTGAGGGCACGGCCGTCAATGCTCAACGTGACGGTGTCCATATACGGCGATAATAACAGGAGTCAGGAGTCAGGAGCCAGGAGCCTGGAGTCAGCCGTCAAGGGGCAGGCCTTCGCGGCCTCGGTGGCCTCGGCGTCGAACCGTGATCTACTTCAGGAGCGCGGCTTCGTCGCGGTTGATGTCGATCTTGCGGAGCTTCCCGGCCAGAGGGACGCGGGTTTCCAGGGTCTTGTCGGTGAGTTTCACGATGAGGTCGGCTGCGGGCCTGTCGGTGTAGTCGAGCGTGACGGTGACGGGCACGTCGTACACCTCGCCCGTCTGCTCGAAGTGCAGCACGGCCACCGGGCCGGCGGGTGAGTCCTCGACGCGGGAGGTGAACGTCACCTCGGGGAGTCCGTCACCATAGATCCAGCGCTCGAAGAAGCGCTCCAGGTTCATGCCCGATTCCTGCTCCATCGCCTGGCGCAGGTCTTCCGATCCGGCCTTGCGGAACCGCCACGTGTCGTAGAACCGGCGGAGCCCGCCGAAGAACACCTGGTCGCCCAGCAGCCGCCGCAGCATGTGGAGCACCATCGCGCTCTTGTTGTACACGACCGCGCGGAACGTCCGGCTCTCGCCCTTGATGTGGCCGATGCGGTAGCCGAGGAACACCGGGCCCTGGTTCGATTCCCCGACACCCCACCGGTGCATCCGCCGGATGATGCTGTCGAAGACGCCGCGACCGCGCGCCTTCTCCGCATAGAGCGCGGCAAAGTACTGCGAGATCCCTTCGCTCAGCCATTGCTCGTGGTAGTTCTTCCAGCCGATCGCCTGTCCCCACCACTGGTGCGCGATTTCATGCGCGAGGAAGAACTCGGGGAAATCAGGGAACGACGCCGGGTCGTCGGCCCATCGAATCGGGCCCGTCGCCGTCGGCAGCGAGATGACGGACAGATAGGCGGGGCTGTGGCCGCCGGGCAGCCGCCGCTCGACGGCCACGGCCGTCAGCGTCGGGTACGGGCAGTCGCCGACGAGCGACGTGTAGAACCGCAGGATCTGGCCGGCCGACCGAGCCATGTCTGGTCCGCGCGCCCTCAGCCTCGGGTTCGTCCTGACCGAGAGATCCAGGTCGTCGTAATACACGCCAGGGCTCCGAAGCGCACGAGCGGCTTCGACGAGCGGGGCGAGCGCCACCTTCTCGTGGCGGGCGATGGCGAGCGACGCCACGATGAACGACAGGTACCTCGCGGGCTGCGAGACGATGAACGAGAAGGCCCGCGACGAACCGGGGTTCTGCGGGGACGGCACCAGCTTCTCGGTGGACACGGGATCGCCGCTGGCCGCACAGCTGTACGGTTCCGGCACCACGATCCGCATCGTCGCGTTCGCGTACGACGCGGTCGTGGCCTGCGGATACCAGTAGCTGCGGTTGCTGTAGAGGAAGCTCTCCTCGAGCGGGATCTCGGACTGCTCGGATTCGGGGAACTGCGGCATCTGCGGCGTCAGTGTCAACGCTTCGTGATCGATCGACTGCGGCTGCAGCGTTCCCGAGTACATCACCGTGAGCGTGGTGCGCGTCCCTTTGACCAATGTGGCGGGCAGGTTGACCACGACGCTGTTCTGGTTGTGGACGCGGACGCACAGCAGCCGGCCGTAGTCGCCGGACGTGACGGACCGGACCGACAACGAATCGGCCAGCCGCAGCGTGATGGTGTTGGAACCCTTTCCCTGAATCTCGATGTCGAGCCGGGCGCGTCCCTCGATCCACCTGCGCGCGGGCGCGAACGAGACGTCGATGTCGTACGAATGGACGCGGTAATCGACCTTGTCGTCCTCGTCGTAGAAACGCGTGAAGCTCCGGAGGTGATCCTGCGACGAGTAGACCGCGATGTTCCGCCGATTCCTCCGGTCGTAGAGCGAGATGTCCTCGATCTCGTTCGACGACCGCGTGTACGTCAGCGTGTCGAACCGACGCGTCCGGATCTCGGCGAGAAAGTCGCCAGAGCCTGGGAGGAGCGACCACGTGTCGCTGCTCATCTCGCCAAGGTCGAGGCCGAACGACTTGCCCAACTCCTGGCGGAAGATCTCGTCCGCGCGTTTGAAGTCGCGCGGGTCCACCGGCCGCTGGACGATCTCCTTTGTTCTGGCGTGCGCGCCGAGGTCGCCCGGGTTGATGCGGAAGAAGAAGGCCTCGAACCCGGACTGAAGCGTCTCCGCGCCCGAGAAGAGCCGCACCTGGCCGCGCTCGGTCGTTTGCCCCGGCGCAAAGCTCATCTCGCCGTGGCCGAGGACCACGAACGCGGTCGCGCCGCCGTCGACGTCGGCGACGAACAGCGAGCCCTCTGCCACGGTCAGGCGAAGGTCCTCGGCAGTCACGACGAGGTCCTTGAACACCATCTGCCGCCTTGGATTGAGCGCAAGGCGGTAAAGGCCCTGCAGCGTCGAAATGAGTTCCTGGTAGGCGATGCCCCACTCCTCGGAGTTGCGGCCCCGCCGCCGCACGTCGAGGCGCCATGTGGTGAGGCGCGCGCGCACACCGGTCTCGATGAACACCTCGAGTAGCAGTTGATACCCGTCGCCGGGAAGATTGCCGGCCAGTTCGGCCCGGTCACGCTCGCGGACGACCACGCGGGTGATCGCAGGGGAGATGGTGGAGCGGGCGAAGGTCATCGCGCGTTCGCGGTCGGCCACGCCGGAAAGCAGATCCGCGTAGCGCTCGGCGTCGCCGCCGCGCACGACCTGCTCGAGCCGGCCGAGCAGCGCCGCCACACCGTCTGTCGAGGAGGCAGGCTGCGCCCACGCTGTGCCCGACAGGCACGCCGCGCAGACGATGGCCAGGACGAGATGCTTCATCGACACCTTCACTTTAGTTGTGCCGTCGTGGCCCCGGTGTGACGTTGGGCGGGCCGATTGATGACACATCCTACCCGCAGTCCGGCCCTGCGTCGCCGAAGTTGCGGAGCAACGAAGGCGGGAGCGCAGACCGGGCCGCGTCAGCCGATCCTCCGAACGGCGGCGGGTCAGGCAGACCGTTGCTGCTTGCCCGTCCTGCCCGTCCTTCGGCGAACCACCAGGAGCGTCACATCGTCGGCCAGGTAGGTTTCCTGGGCGTGGACTTCGACCACGCGGAGGATGGCCTGCGCGAGGTCGCGCGGGGAGTCGCTCGCGTGGACATCCACAATCCGCTGTAGGCCGGCCTCCTCGAACGCCTGCCCCTTGTGGTTCTCGGCCTCGGTCACACCGTCGCTGTAGAGCACGAGCGTGTCGCCAGGTTCCATGGTGGCCTCGCGCGACTCGTAGCGCGAGCCATCGAACATGCCGAGAGCGATGCCGCCGCCCGACAGCGACTCGAACCTGCCGTCCCTGCGCCTGAGCATGCCAGGCATATGGCCGGCGTTGACATAGACGAGGCGACCGGTGGACGGATCGCAGAAAGCGAAGAAGAGCGTGATGAAGCGCGAAGCAGGGGAGTGTCGCGAGATCTGGATGTTCAGCCGTTCGGCCAGAGCGGCGGCTTCGAGGCCCTCGTCCACCAGCGTTCGGAACATGGCCAGCAGCAGGGCCATCAGGAGGGCGGCTGGGCTGCCCTTGCCGGCCACGTCGCCAAGGGTGACCACGATACGGCCGTCCGGCAGCGGCTGGACGTCATAGAAATCGCCGCCAACCGTGTTGGCGGGTCGCGTCAGGCCGAACACCTCGAAGGCGTCCGACTGGTAGATCGCCTGCGGCAGCATCGCATACTGGATTTCGCGGGCGATCTCGAGGTCGTTCTTGAGCGACAGGCGATCGGCCACCTCGAGCAGAACCAGCAGGTTCACCAGAACGAGCGACAGGAACAACGTGCCGGCGCCGTCCGCCCAGCTCGGGAAGAGCAGGCCGAAGGTGACGATGAAAGGGCCGACCGGAAGCGGCAGCCGGACGCCCCCCAGGCCGCGGAACAGCTGAACGAAGCCGAGACACGCCAGCAGCAGCGAGACGCCGAAGAGCACGCGGCGAGCCGGCGACAATCGGAGTGTGAACGCCCAGAAGAGGAGGCGCGCGCGGCCGAGCAGTCGCTTGTGTGCCGGAAGGCCGGAGAGCGTATCCTCGTCGATGCGGCGGGCAAAGAACCGGTAGGCCTCGCGCGTGTCGCGGGTGAACAGCCGCGGCAGGTCCTCGCGCTTGAGGCCGTGGGTGTACGCCTCGAGAAAGGCGCGCGCCCGGTCAGGCAATTTCGACTTGTGCGCCGCCATGGTTCGTCCTCTACGTAGACGAAAACGGGATCAGGACGGTTCACGACCGGTGCCGACGGTGCTCGAGCTGCGGCTGCCGGAGGTGCAGAACGTCCAGCGCCTTCAGCACGGCAGCTGCAGCACCTCCAGCACCCTCAGCACCGCACCTGCAGCACCTCCAGCACCCCTGGCACCCTCAGCACCGCACCTGCAGCACCTCCAGCACCCCTGGCACCTTCGGCACCGCACCTGCAGCACCTCCAGCACCCCTGGCACCTTCAGCACCGCACCTGTAGCACCTCCAGCACCCCTGGCACCTTCGGCACCGCACCTGTAGCACCTGTAGCACCTCCAGCACCCTCAGCACCCGTCGCACGCGTACTCTATGCTATCCTCCCTCCCCGTGGTGCTGGGAATCGGGATCGATCTCGTGGACGTGGCGCGATTTGCCAGGATATCTGCCCGCCACGACGGGCGGTTCCTCGAGAGCCTGTTCACGCCGGAGGAGATCGCCTGGTGCCGAGGGCGGCGCCGCAGTGACGAACACCTGGCCGCGCGGTTCGCAGCGCGCGAGGCGGTACTGAAAGCGCTCGGCACGGGACTCGTGGGCCTCATGTCGTGGAAGCACATCGAGGTCGTGCCGGCCGACGCCCCTGGCGTGTTCACGATGCGCGTCGGCGGTGCCGTGGGTGCCGAGGCCGAGCGGCGCGGCGTCCGCGGCGTGCACCTGTCCCTGACCACGACGCGAACGCTCGCCGCCGCAACTGTCGTATTGGAAACGTGAATGGCTCCGAAGGAGATCTGATGAAAGACATCATCCTCGAGTACATCAAGAACGAGTACGTCGACGAGGACGAAGCTGACGAGATCAAGCTGGACGAGAACACGCCTCTCATCAGCAGCGGCATCGTGGACAGTTTCAGCATGGTGAGCCTGAAGCGGTTCCTCGAGAAGAAGTACGCCATCTCGATTCCCGACGACCAGGCGACGCCCGAGGCGTTCAATACCGTCGCCAGCATCATCGAGTTGGTGGGGCGGTTCAAGAAGTAGGCGGCAAGGCGGCTGGGCGGGCAGGCGGAACGGGGACACGCGGTGCAGCGGTTGGAAGGCGAGGCGGCCGACGGATTCTGCCGCCTCCCCGCCTCTCCGTCTTCTGGATCGAAAGGACTCATATGGCTTATCCGACGACCGCGCACGAGGCGTATCGGGCCGAGTTGCAGGCAATTCACGACAAGGGCATCTTCAAGGAGGAGCGGTACATCCACTCCCCGCAGGCGTCGGGCATTTCCGTGGAGTTCCCGCGCGGTGCGGCGCCGAAGCAGGTGGTCAATCTCTGCTCGAACAACTATCTGGGACTGTCGAGCCATCCGGACGTGATCGCGGCGGCGCATCGCGGCCTCGACGAGCGCGGGTACGGCATGTCGAGCGTCCGCTTCATCTGCGGCACGCAGGACCTCCATCGCCAACTCGAGCAGAAGCTCACCGAGTTCCTCGGCACGGAGGACACGATCCTCTTCCCGAGCTGCATGGACGCGAACGGCGGCGTGTTCGAGGCGGTGTTGAGTGACCAGGACGTGATGATTGCCGATCGCCTCGTGCACGCGAGCATCGTGGACGGCATGCGCCTGTGCAAGGCGATGCAGGACACGTACAAGCACGCGGACATGAAGCACCTGGAACAGAAGCTCCAGGAACATCAGGACAAACGCATCCGGCTGATCATCACCGACGGCGTCTTCTCCATGGACGGCGACCTCGCACCGCTCGACGAGATCGTCGCACTGGCCGAGAAGTACAACGCGCTGGTGTTCGTCGATGACAGCCACGCGAGCGGGTTCATGGGCAAGACGGGTCGCGGGGTGCACGAGCACTTCGGCGTGGTCGGCAAGATCGACATCATCACGACCACGCTCGGCAAGGCGCTGGGGGGCGCGAGCGGCGGCTGCGTGTCCGGGCGCAAGGAGATTGTCGAGCTCTGCAGGCAGAAGGCTCGTCCGTACCTGTTCAGCAACGCCGTGCCTCCGCCCATCGCGGCGGCGGCGCTGAAGGTGCTCGAGATCATCAGCAGCACCACCGAGCGGCGCGACAAGCTCGCGGCGAACACGAGATTCTGGCGTCAAGCCCTGCCCGAGGCCGGGTTCGTCATCAAGGAAGGCGACAGCCCGATCGTCCCGATCATGCTGTTCAATGCGAAACTGAGCCAGGACATCGCCCGCGATCTGTTCCAGGAAGGGATCTACGTCATCGGCTTCTTCTTCCCCGTCGTCGCCGCCGGGCAGGCCCGCATCCGGACGCAGATGTCGGCCGGCCACGACATCCCGATGCTGGAGGCCGCCGTCGAATCGCTGAAGAAGGTTGGTTCGAAGTACGGAATCCTGGGGTTGGACAAGAAGGGGATCATCGAGAAGTACGGGCTCTAGCCAGGCGCCAGGACATAGAAGCGAGAATGGATGCCGGCAGGGGCGCGACTGGACGCCCCTGCCGACTGGCAGACCTCGCCGGCCGTCATCATCGACTGGCCAGGATCTTCGCCTGATCATTGACCCCCTCTCAGCCCTTCAGTACACTCGCCAAACGCGCCAGAGTCGCCACCCAGGGCTGAGCCTTGTGCACTCATCTTGTCTCTTGGAACGGTCGGGATTCGGGATCCAGGATCCAGAGATCCAGCCCTCAACCCTGCTCCCCGGTCCCCGACCCCTGATTATTCATGCGCCCGGTGACCGGCGTCGGTCCGCCAGGGCGATATGGCGCCATGGAGGTATGAATGGGCAATTCAGTCACGCGTCAGATCATCGAGCAGCACCTGCTCGAAGGCCAGATGGTGGCCGGCAACGAAGTCGCCATCCGGATTGACCAGACTCTCACGCAGGATGCCACCGGGACGATGGCGTATCTGCAGTTCGAAGCGATCGGGATTCCGCGCGTGCGGACGGAGTTGTCGGTCAGCTACGTGGACCACAACACGCTGCAGAGCGATTTCAAGAACGCCGACGACCACAACTACCTGCGCACCGTCGCCGCCAGGCACGGGATCGTCTTCTCCCGGCCGGGCAACGGCATCTGCCACCAAGTGCACCTCGAACGGTTCGCCGCCCCGGGCAAGACGCTGATCGGCAGCGACAGCCACACGCCCACCGCGGGCGGCATCGGATCGCTCGCGCTCGGCGCCGGCGGTCTCGACGTCGCCTGCGCGATGGCGGGCGAGCCCTTCCGCATCAAATTCCCGCGCATCGCCGGCATCAAGCTGACCGGCAAGCTGTCGCCGTGGGTTTCCGCGAAGGACGTCATCCTCGAACTGCTGCGTCGCGTGGACGTGAAGGGAGGCGTGGGGAAGGTCTTCGAGTACTTCGGTCCCGGCGTGCGGAGCCTGTCGGTGCCCGACCGCGCGACCATCACGAACATGGGCACGGAGACCGGCGCGACGACATCGATCTTCCCGAGCGACGCCGTGACGAAGGCGTTCCTGAAGGCGCAGGGCCGCGAGGCCCAGTGGGTGAAGCTCGAAGCCGACGGCCGGCGGGGCTTCGACGAGATCGTCGAGATCGACCTGGGCCAGATCGAGCCGCTGGCGGCCACGCCTCACAGCCCCGGGGCGGTGAAGTCGATCCGCGAGATCGGCCGCATCCCGGTGCAGCAGGTTTGCATCGGATCGTGCACGAACTCGTCGCTCGAGGACATGAAGGTGACGGCGGCGGTATTGAAGGGCAAGACGATCGCCGAGAACCTGCACCTGACCGTCAACCCGGGCAGCCGGCAAGTGGTCGAGCACCTGGTCGAGACCGGGGACATGCGCGACCTGGTCGCTGCGGGCGCGCGGATTCTCGAGAACGCGTGCGGACCGTGCATCGGCATGGGTGCGGCGCCGCCGTCTGGCGCGGTGTCGGTGCGGACGTTCAACCGCAATTTCGAAGGCCGGAGCGGCACGAAGGACGCGGCGGTCTACCTCGTCTCGCCGGAAGTCGCGGCGGCGACGGCCGTCGCCGGCGTGCTGACCGACCCGCGCGACCTGGGCGAACAGCCGAAAGTGAGGCTGCCGAAGAGCTTCTTCGTCAACGACAACCTGTTCATCAAGCCACTCGACGAGGCGCTGGCGACCGGTGCGCAGATCGTCCGCGGGCCGAACATCGCGCCCCTGCCGGCGTTCCCGCCGCTGCCCGAGATGCTGTGCGGTGAGGTGTTGCTGAAGGTCGGCGACAACATCACGACCGACCACATCATGCCGGCGGGCGCGAAGGTGCTGCCGCTGCGCAGCAACATCCCCGAGATCGCCAAGTACGTATTCGAGGCGGTGGACGCGACGTTCGCGCAGCGCGCCAAGGCGGCGGGCGGCGGCTTCATTGTCGGCGGCGACAACTACGGCCAGGGGTCGAGCCGCGAGCACGCCGCGCTCGCGCCGAAATACCTTGGCGTGAAGGCGGTCATCGTCCGTTCCTTCGCGCGCATCCACCTCGCCAACCTGATCAACTTCGGCATCGTGCCGCTGACGTTCAAGAACCCGGCGGATTACGACGCCATCGAACCGGGCGACCACCTGGAGGTGGTGATTGGCGACCTCCAGGGACGGGTCGTCCTGCGCAACGTGACCGACGGGACCGAGGCGGAGCTCGTGCACGCGCTCTCGCCGCTCGACGCGAAGATCCTGAAGGCGGGAGGAAAGCTCCCCTGGATCAAGGCGCAGTTGGAGGAACGGGCATAGGGGAAAGTGCTCGGTGCTATGTGCTGAGTGCGCCGGACGGGGCCGGGAGCCTTTGAGAGGAATGACGATGTCCAAGATTGCGATGAAGACGCCGCTCGTGGAGATGGACGGCGACGAGATGACGCGGGTCCTGTGGGTGTGGGTGAAGGACAAGCTGATCACCCCGTACGTCGATCTGAAGACCGAGTACTACGATCTCGGTCTCAAGCACCGCGACGACACCGACGACAAGGTGACGCTGGATTCGGCGGAAGCGACCAAACGGTTGGGCGTGGCGGTGAAGTGCGCGACGATCACGCCGAACGCCGAGCGCGTCAAGGAATACACGCTCAAGAAGCAGTGGAAGAGTCCGAACGGAACCATCCGCGCCGCGCTCGACGGGACGGTGTTTCGCAAGCCGATCCTCGTGGAGAACATCAAGCCGAGCGTGGTCAGCTGGACCAAGCCGATCATCGTCGGCCGCCACGCGTACGGCGATGTCTACAAGAACGCGGAGATTGCCGTGCCGGGTCCCGGCAAGGGCGAGTTGGTGTTCACGGGCGCGGACGGCAGGCAACTGCGCGCGCTGATCCACGAGTTCGACGGCCCGGGCATCCTGCAGGGCATCCACAACACCGAGAAGTCGATCCGCAGCTTCGCGAAGTCGTGCTTCAACTGCGCGCTCGACGAGAAGGTGGACATGTGGTTCGCCACGAAGGACACGATCTCCAAGACCTACGACCAGACGTTCCGGCTGCTGTTCGAGGACGAGTTCGAGAAGGGCTACAAGGACAGGTTCAAGACCGCCGGTATCGAGTATTTCTACACGCTGATCGATGACGTGGTCGCGCGCATCATGAAGGGCGAAGGCGGGATGCTCTGGGCGTGCAAGAACTACGATGGCGACGTGATGTCCGACATGGTCGCGTCGGCGTTCGGCAGCCTGGCCATGATGACGTCGGTGCTCGTGTCGCCGGACGGCGTGTTCGAGTACGAAGCGGCGCATGGCACGGTGCAGAAGCACTACTACAAGCACCTGAAGGGCGAGAAGACGTCGAGCAACTCGATGGCGCTGATCTTCGCGTGGACGGGCGCGCTCCGGAAGCGAGGGGAACTGGACGGCCTGCCGGCGCTCGGGGAGTTCGCGACGAGGCTCGAGACGGCCTCCCTGGACACGATCAGGGGCGGCGTGATGACCGGCGACCTCGCGCGCCTGGCCACTCCGCCAGCCAGGAAGGTCGTGGGCAGCGAAGAGTTCCTCGATGCCATCGCCGAACGCCTCCGCCACTGAGGACACGAAGGGATCGGGGATCAGGGGTCAGCGAAGGCCCCGATCCCTGCTCCCCGCCTTCTGAATTCTGTCGCCCGACTCCTGGCGCCTGCTCACCAGTTCCTGTTGTAGATGCCCCTGATCTCGTCCGCGTCGACGGCCGGGTCCAGGCTGCGGGCGCGAGCTGCGTCGAGCCAGCGCCGGTTGGGCCGGAGGCGCGCCACGCGGTGGATGTTCAACAGGTGGTCGGTCGAGATGTTGTCGGTGCTGACGTTTCCCGCGTCGGTGCCGCAGGCGAGCGTGAGCGACGGGCGCAGCGTGTTGAACGACGCGCCGATCGCGCCCTGGCTCGAGGGCGTGTTCACCAGAATCCGGCCCGCGTTCATCATGGCGAAGTCGTGGACGACCTGCTCGTCGTTCGCGTAGACACCCACCGTGTGCCCCACGCCGCCCCAGTGATTGAGCGTCGAGCAGGTTTCGACGGCCTCGCTGTAGGTGCTGACGCGATAGTAGGCGAGGACCGGCGCCAGGATCTCGTACGAGAGCGGATGTTCGGCGCCGATACCCGACGGCTCGCCCGCCAGGATTCGCGTCTGCTCGGGCACGGTGAAGCCGGCACGGGCGGCGATGACGTGCGCCGGCTGGCCGACGATCTCCGCCCGCATCCGTTGGCGCGGCACGTCCACGCACACCGCCCCGAGCGCCTGCGTCTGCTGCCCGGTGCAGAAGTACACTCCGCGGCTCTCGAGCATCGGACGGAACTCGCGATCGACGTCCGGTTCGGTGACGAGCGCCTGTTCGCTCCCGCAGATGGTGCTGTTGTCGAACGTCTTCGAGAAGACGATCGACTGGGCGGCGAACGGCAAGTCGGCCGAGCGATGGATGTAGATCGGGACATTGCCGGGTCCCACGCCAAGCGTCGGTGTGCCCGACAACTGTGCAAGGCGCACGATAGAGCTCGTGCCGGTGGCCACGATCAGCGCGAGTTTCGGATGACGCATGATGCGCTCGACGTAATCCGTTTGCGAGCGCGAGACGCACTGGATGGCGTTGGGCGGCGCGCCAGCCCGTTCGGCTGCGGCGGCCAGAATCCGGGCCGCCTCCTTGATGCACTTGCGCGCGCCCCGGTGCGGGCTGAAGATCACCGGATTGCGCGTCTTCATGCAGATCTGCGCCTTGAAGATCGTGGTGGACGTCGGATTGGTGACGGGGATGGTCGCGAGGATCGGGCCGCGCGGCTGGGCGACGTGGCTGACGCCGAGCGTTGCATCGTGAGCGATGACGCCGACGGTGCGCCTTTCGCGGATGTCCTCGAACACGAGCAGGCTGGCGTACGAATTCTTGAGGACCTTGTCCTCGAAGATGCCCATCTGGGTCTCTTCGATCGCGAGGCGCGCCAACTCGATGCGCGCATCCCACGCCGCCCGGTACACCGCCTCGACAATCCGGTCCACCTGTGCCTGGTCGAAGTCCCGAAACGCCCGGGATGCCTCCCACGCCTTGCTGACGATCTCGTCCGCGTACTGATCGATTGGGTCCATGTGAAACCGCGCCTTCGGGGCCAGTTTCATTGTACCCTGAAGCGGGCCGCGGCCCCGCCAGGGTGCTCGCCCTCTTGCCTCCGCGGCCGAGGAGTTCCATGCCTCTCACGACCACCGACGTGCTCGATCGGCTCAAACAACGCTATCCCGACAAGTTCCTCGGGGAACACGAGGTGTTCTCGCATATCCGGCGTGGCGACCGGATCTTCCTCGGCACGGCGTGTGGCGAGCCGCAGCACTTGGTCCACGCCCTCACCGACTACGTAAAGACGCACCCGAAGGCGTTCTTCGACGCCGAGCTGATACAGGTGTGGACGCTGGGTGTCGCGCCCTATACCGACGAGCGCCTGAAATCGAACCTCCGTCTGAACGCCTTCTTCATCGGCAACAACACCCGGGCGGCCATCAACAGCGGGCTTGCCGACTACACGCCGATCTTCCTGTCCCAGGTGCCGGATCTGTTCCGCCGGAGGCTGATTGCGATCGATGTCGCGCTCATCCAGACGTCGTTGCCCGACAGCCACGGGTTCCTGAGCCTCGGCGTCAGCGTCGACATCGTGAAGGCGGCCGCTGCCAGCGCGGCAATCGTCGTCGCGCAGGTGAACCCCCAGATGCCCCGGGTGCACGGCGACGGCTTCGTCCACATCAGCGAGGTCGACTACCTCGTTCCGTTCGACGAACCCCTGCTGGAGTACAGGCCGAACGTGCCCGACGAGATCGCCACGCGCATCGGCAAGTACGTCGCGCGCATCGTCGAAGACGGCGACACGATCCAGGTGGGATACGGCCGCGTCCCGAATGCCATCATGTCGGCGCTCGGCAAGAAGAAGCGACTCGGCGTCCACACGGAGTTGCTGACCGACGGCATGGTCGATCTCATCCGCCAGGGGGTCATCGACAACTCGAGGAAGACGGTCAATCGCGGGAAGACCGTCACCAGCTTCTGCATGGGCAGCCGCAGCACGTACGACTTCCTCGACGGCAACCCGGCGCTCGAATTCCGGACGATCGACTACACAAACAGCCCGCTCGTCATCGCGCAGCACGAGAACATGTGCGCGATCAACAGCGTGCTGGAGATCGACCTCACGGGGCAGGCCACGGCCGAATCGATCGGCCATTCGTTCTACAGCGGCATCGGCGGGCAGGCCGACTTCATGCGCGGGGCGGTGCTGGCCAAGGGCGGCAAGTCGATCCTCGTCATCCAGTCCACCGCCCAGAACGGCAGCGTCTCTCGCATCGTCCCGTTCCTGCGTGAAGGGGCGGGCGCGACGCTCAACCGCGGCGATGTCCACTACATCGTGACGGAATTCGGCATCGCCCACATTCACGGCAAGAACGTGCGCGAGCGGGCGATGGACCTGATTGGCATCGCGCATCCCGCGTTCCGACACCAACTGGTGGAGGAGGCCCGCCGCCTGAAGCTCATCTACGGCGACCAGGTGTTCGTGCCGGGCGAACGCGGCGAGTACCCCGAGCACCTCGAGGCGCGCAAAGCCACGAAGACAGGGCTCCAGCTGCTGCTGCGCCCGGTGAAGATCAGCGACGAGCCGCTGGTGAAGGACTTCTTCTATTCGCTGTCGGACCAGAGCATGTATCGGCGGTTCATGACGCCGCGCCGCGACATGCCGCACGAGAGGCTGCAGGAATTCGTGGCCATCGACTACACGCGCGGGATGGTGATCCTCGCGTGCCTGGATGAGGGCGCACGTTCACCGGTCGTGGGACTGGCTGAGTACTACATGGAGGAAGACGGCCTGAGCGCGAATGTGGCGTTCGCCGTCCGCGACCAGCACCAGAACAAAGGGGTCGGCACTGCGCTCCTCGCCCACCTGACCCAGATCGCCCGCAAGCAGGGGCTCCTCGGATTCACCGCCGAAGTCCTCCGCGAGAACGAGGCGATGCTCCGCGTCTTCGAGAAGATGAAGTTCCCTATCGAGACGTCTACCGCCGGCGACGTGTATCGGTTGAAGATCTCGCTCAAATAGGGCGCCTACGTCTTCCTGGCCACGTGCCGCTCCACCAACCGAATGATGCTGGTGACGGTATCGAATGCTCCGGGCGACGCTTCTTCATCCGGAATCGCAAGCCGAGAACGGTGCTGAGTGCCACGTTCAACGTGTGAAGTGCGCGGAAAGGTGCTCTGTGCGGGGTGCTCCGTGCACTACCCCTTGCGGCGTGCTGGGCACCGAGCATCTGGCACCCAGCACTTAGCACTCTTCCAGATCAATTGTCGTCCATCGTACTGATATCCCCGGTCGGTAACCCCAGCTCCTGCGCACGCAGCACGCGACGCAGGATCTTGCCGCTGCGCGTCTTCGGGACCTTGTCGACAAACGCGATCTCCTGCGGCATCGCCAGCGGGGACAACCGCTTGCGCACGTGGTTCATGATACTCAGCTCGAGGTCTTCGCTCGGCGAGAAACCAGGGCGCAGCGCGACGAACACCTTCACCACTTCCATGTTCACCGGATCGGGCTTGCCGATGGCGGCCGACTCGGCCACGGCCTCGTGTTCGAGCAGCGCGCTCTCGATCTCGAACGGTCCGACGAGGTGCCCGCCGGTGTTGATGACATCGTCATCACGGCCGCAGAACCAGAAGTAGCCGTCCTGATCGAGGCTGGCCTGGTCGCCGCAGATATACCAGCCGTTCAGAAACTTCCCGTAGTAGGTCGGGGCGTTGTTCCAGTAGGTCCGCATCATGCTCGGCCATGGCGGTTTGATCGCGATGAGTCCCACGTGGCCTGGGCTGGTAATCGGTTCGCCCGATCGCGGGTCGACGATGGCCGCCTCGAGCGCGGGGAAGGGTCGGCCCATGCTGCCGGGTTTGACGGGCATTCCGGGCAGGTTGGTGACCATGATCGAGCCGGTCTCCGTCTGCCAGAAGGTGTCGTGGAAGTCGAGGCCGAACGCCTCGCGGCCCCAGCGCACGGCCTCGGGATTGAGCGGTTCGCCAACGCTCGCCATGTGCCGGAGGCTCGAGTGGTCGTGCCGCCTGACCGGATCGAGACCATCCTTCATCAGCATCCGAATGGCCGTCGGCGCCGTGTACCACACGCTGACGCGGTGCTTCTCGATGGTCGAGTACCAGCGGTCGCTCGAGTAGCCGGCGTCCAGCACGACCTGCGTGACGCCCATCACCCATGGTCCGATGATGCCGTAACTCGTGCCGGTCACCCATCCCGGGTCCGCGGTGCACCAGTAGATGTCGTCGTCCCTGAGGTCGAGCACGACCTTCGAGGTCAGGTACTGCGCGAATACGCTGCCGTGCACGTGCAGCGCCCCCTTCGGCTTGCCGGTGGTGCCGCTCGTGTAGTGCAGCACGCTCGGCGTCTCCGCGTACGCCTTGAACGGCGTGAACGACTCGATTCGGTTCGCCATCATCGAGTAGGCCACCTCGCCGTCGCGGAGCGGCCGGCCATCCTCCTCATGGTCGATGACGATGATCGTCTTGAGGGAGGGGATTCGCTCGCGCACGCGCCGGACCTTGCCGAGGTGTTTGCGCTGCGTGATGATGGCCGTCGCCGAGCTGTCCTCCATGCGGGAGTGCAGCGCGTCCTCGCCGAACGCCGAGAACAGCGGTTCGACCACCGCCCCCATCTTGAGGATCCCCATGAAGCCGATGTAGAGCTCCGGCACACGGTCGAGAAAGAGGCAGACCCGGTCGAGATTCTTGATGCCGAGGCCGCGGAGGAAACTGGCCCACCCATTGGTCAACTGCATCAGATCCTGGTAGGTGAACTGACGCAGTTCGCCCTCGTGGTTCTCGTGCAGGAGCGCGACTTTGTCACCCCGCCCGGCCTGGACGTGGCGATCGATGCAGATGTGGGCGAGGTTGATCGGGGCGCCTTCGGTATACCCCAGCTCGCGCTTCGCC
The DNA here is from genome assembly GCA_036504215.1 of Vicinamibacterales bacterium. Taxonomy (NCBI): domain Bacteria; kingdom Pseudomonadati; phylum Acidobacteriota; class Vicinamibacteria; order Vicinamibacterales; species Vicinamibacterales bacterium. The sequence goes on from DASXVO010000010.1 coordinate 30,143, forward strand.
AGGTCCCAGGTGATGGTCTTCTTGAGCTCGAGGTAGTCGATGGTGCCAACCAGCGATGAGTCCATAGGGTCCTCCAGGGAGTACATGAGTCGCCAGGGATCACGCCGACGCCGAACGGTATGGGCCGCCAAGACGAACCAGCGGGCACGAGGACGGATTGCCGGCGCAGTCTAGCACAAGAGCCGCTGAACAGACCCGTTGGCGCCATTTCAACACAGAGGCCTCCCCGGCTATACTGCCAAGGAGTTATGCGAACCGATCCACTTCAGTATCTTGGCCAGGAAGTGCAGGCGCTGCGGGACCAGGGCGGGGCGCTCGACATCCGGATCCTCGGCGGTCCGCAGGCGGCGAAGACCTTCATCGACGGTCGGAGCGTCGTCAATCTCTCGTCGAACAACTACCTCGGCCTCACGACGCATCCGCGGCTGAAGGCGATGGCGCTCGAGGCGCTCGAGAAATGGGGCGTGGGCACCGGTTCGGTCCGGCCGATCGCCGGAACGCTCGAGTTGCACGAGGAACTCGAGCGCCGGCTCGCCGCGTTCAAGCGCACCGAGGCCGCGGTCGTGTTCCAGAGCGGGTTCACTGCCAACGCCGGAACCGTCTCGGCAGTCCTCACGCGCGAGGATGTCGTCGTGTCGGACGAACTGAACCACGCGAGCATCATCGATGGCTGCCGTCTCAGCCGCGCGACGATCAAGGTCTTTCCGCACAAGGACGTCGGCGCCGCCCGGAAGACGCTGCGCGAGTTGCCCGCCGGCCAGCGGAAGCTGCTCATCACAGACGGCGTGTTCAGCATGGACGGCGACCTCGGGCCGCTGCCCGCGCTCTGTGAAGTGGCCGAAGAATCCGGCGCCATCATGATGGTGGACGACGCGCACGCGAGCGGGGTGTTCGGCCGCAACGGGCGCGGTACGGTTGACCATTTCGGGGTGCATGGCCGCGTGGACATCCAGGTCGGCACGCTGTCGAAAGCCATCGGCTCGCTTGGCGGCTACGTGGCCGGCACGCGCGCGCTGATCGATTTCCTCCGCCAGCGCGCCCGCCCGTTCATCTTCTCCACATCCCATCCGCCATCGGTCATCGGTGCTTCCCTGGCCGCGCTCGATGTCCTGTTGGAGGAGCCTGAGATCATCGACCGGCTCTGGGCCAACACGCGGTTCTTCAAGAACGGCTTGCACGCCATCGGCTTCAATACCGGCATGAGCGAGAGCCCCATCACGCCGGTCATGGTGGGCGAGTCGGCGCTGGCGATGAAGTTCTCGGCGCGGCTCTTCGAGGAGGGCGTCTTCGCCCAGGGTTTGGGCTTCCCCATCGTTCCGCGCGGCAAGGCCCGCCTGCGAACGATCGTCACCGCCGCCCATACAGAGGAGGAACTTCAGTTCGCCCTGGATGCGTTCAAGCGCGTCGGGATCGAACTCGGCATCGTGTGAGACCGCGGGTTCGCCTCGCCGGTATTCCACGTCTTCCGTCAACTTATTGAATCTACATACGTTTGACAGACTGCAAGAAGGCCGGTGCGCAGTCTTTACATGGCGAAAGGCTGTGTTTGCCGAGGACAGTGTAATTCTTACTCTCACAAGCTGGTCAATTCCAGCGGTTCGCCCCCGACGTTTTAGAACAACCCCTGTTTTTGCAGATACTTATATTCATGGCAACCGAATTGCCACTGGACGCTCTCAGATGCACGTTCTCTTGAGGTGCTCAATCGTGCTCGCCCTGGTCGGTGCCGGGTCCGGGGCCAACGCTCAGACGGGCACCGAAGCCCCTGGCGGCCTCATCTTCAAGAGCGGCGTGGATCTCGTGACGGTGAATGCGGTTGTCAAAGACGACAAGGGGCGAGTGGTGGCGAACCTGACGCGCCGGGATTTCGAGTTGCTCGACGGCGGGCAGAGCCGGCCGATTACCAGTTTCCGCTCAGAACTGGCGCCGGTGAGCGTCGCACTCTTGTTCGACAGCAGCGGCAGCATGGATGTCGCGTCGAAGATGGACGGAGCCCGGGCCGCTGCGCGCCATCTCCTCGCGTGGCTCGATGCCGGGCGGGACGAACTGGCGGTCTTCTCGTTCGACAGCAGGCTGCATCAGGTGCAGGCGTTCCGTACGTATCAGGACGACGAATTGCTGGCCCAGTCGCTGACGAGTATCGCGCCGTTCGGGATGACATCGCTCCACGACGCGATTGCCGCCACAGCGAGGGTCACGGCAACCCGGCCGAATACGCATCGGGCGGTGATTGTGCTGACCGACGGAGTTGACAACAACAGCCGGCTGTCTGCGCCGGAAGTCTCCGGAATCGCCAGTGCGATCGACGTGCCGGTCTACATCCTCGCCGTCGTCTCGCCGTTGGACCATCAGGGCGCGGCCACGGCAGTGAACTCCGAACGCCCCGTTCCGATTGGTGACCTCGCCGATCTTGCCCGTTGGACCGGGGGGGACTTCTTCGTCAGTAGCGCGCCCGCTCAGACCAGCATGGCGGTGCGGCAGATCGTGGACGAGCTTCGCCACCAGTACCTGATTGCGTTCGAGCCGGCCACACGACCCGGCTGGCACGCGCTCGAAGTACGCACGCGCAGCCGACACATGGTCGTCCGCGCCCGCACGGGGTACATGGCGGGTCAGGGTCAGCGGGAATCGGGTCAGCAACACTAGGGGGACCTGTCCTTTTCCTCTCGGATCGGACAGCACCAACAGACAGGGAACGTCATAGGAGGCAGATCATGAGGAACTTCATACTGGGGATGTCGATTGCCGCCCTGGCCGCCACAGGGACCACCGCGTGCGCGACCAAGGGATTCGTCAAGAATCGTGTGGGCGAGGTGAACGACAAGGTCGAGTCCGTCTCGAAGTCGCTCGAAGAGACGCAGGAGCGGACTCGCAAGAACGAGGCGGCGATCAACGAGGCGAACCAGAAGATCGTGCAGGTCGACCAACGTGCGTCCGCGGCGAATCAGTCCGCGAACGAGGCTCGGTCGGCTGCCGACAGCGCGGCGAACAAGGCTGAGGCCGTTGACAAGGCCACCAAGCGGATCGTCTACGAAGTGACGCTCAGCGAGGACCAGGGCAACTTCAAGTTCGGCCGGGCCAACCTGCCGGACGACGCGAAGGCGCGGCTCGACCAGGTGGTCCAGCAGCTCAAAGCGAACCCGAACGGTGCCTATATCGAGGTCGAAGGCTACACCGACGATCGTGGTCCGAAGACCTACAACGAGCAACTCGGCCTCGAGCGGGCAGAGTCGGTGAAGCGGTATCTCTACGAGCAACACCAGATCCCGCTGCACCGGATCAGCGTGATCAGCTACGGTCCCGAGAAGCCGGTTGCCCCGAATACGACCAAAGAAGGGCGTGCGAAGAACCGCCGCGTGGTCATCAAGGTGCTCGTGTAGGAGAAGTGGCGGGCGAGTGGGGTCGGGCTTCCGTGCCCGGCCCCGCCCCCGTTGCCATGGTCAGCACCCCCAGCACCGGCACCTCCAGCACCTTCAGCACCTCCAGCACCGCACCCGCAGCACCTCCAGCACCTTCAGCACCTCCAGCACCGCACCCGCAGCACCTCCAGCACCTCCAGCACCTTCAGCACCGCACCCGCAGCACCTCCAGCACCTCCAGCACCCCAAGCACCTGTACCCGCCGCGTCCCTCCTGTGTTAGTCTCCCGCCATGGCCATTCGCACCGAGCTCACGCTTCGTCTGCAGAACAGCCCGGGGACGCTCGCCCGGGTCTGCCAGGTGGTCGCCGAGGAGCACATCAATATTGTCGCCCTCAACCTGGCTGGTCCCCTCGTGGTGCGGATC